>CAIWTI010000190.1 GCA_903915545.1 uncultured Actinomycetes bacterium
CGCGCTCCCAGGGATCGCCGAGGAGTGCGGTGAGGGTGCCTTCATGGATGAAGAACACCTCTTCCTGCGCGCCTTCGGAGTGACGCTTGCCGCGTGCGCCGGGCATGAGGCGCCACTTGCGTGCGCGTGACTGTGTCATGCCGCCGGGCTCGGTGACTTCCGCGCTCTTGCGCGTGACGACACCCTCGGCGTTCGGGCGGTCGACCCACTCGAAGTCGCCTGCCTGGATGACTGTCCACGTCATAGGCCTGCAGTTTGCCACGCCTGCGCTGTCGTCGTGTGGTTACCGTCTCGGCGATGCTTGTAATCGCTGCGACGGCACGTGAGCTTGGGAAGACCCGGAATGGGGCGGTCTGCGGGGTCGGCCCGGTCGATGCGGCCGCGATGACGGCGGCGCTCCTTGCCGAGCGGCAGCCGAGCGCAGTTCTGCACGTTGGGCTTGCGGGTGTGCGGGGCTACAAGGGGCCGGAGCTCGTGATCGGTCTCGACGCGATCTACTGCGATAGCGACTCGAAGCTTGTGACGAAGCATGTGGATCCCGATCCGGTGCTGCTTGCACGGGCGACGGCAGCGTTTCCGGGTGCGCGCGCGTGCACGATCGGGATGAGTGGAAGTGTCGGTGGCACGAGCGGGGTGGATGTCGAGGCGATGGAGGGCTTCTCGGTGCTTCGTGCTTGCAAGCTCGCGGGCGTTCCGGCGATCGAGGTGCGTGCGGTGTGTAACGACGTCGACGAGCCCGACCGCTCAAAGTGGGAGTTCGAGAAGGCCCTCGATCTGTTGCATGGTGCGCTTCCACAACTCTTGGCGGCGCTCGATGGCTGAGCTGCCAAAGGCGCTGCCGCCGGAGACTCGTACCGTCGGCCAGCTTGTCGCTGAGACGATCAAGATCTACCAGGGGAACTTCTGGATTGTGCTGCCGCTCGGTCTGCCCGTGGCGCTGCTCGATCAGGGCGCGTACGGCCATGGCTCGCAGACGCGCGCATTGCTGATCGCCGCGTTCTCACCGCTGCTCTCACTTGCCTACGCGCAAGGTGCCGCGCTCGTGAGCGGCAAGCGGCTCACGCCGAAGCTGGCGCTGTGGGCGACGGTTGCGGGGACGATCGTGATGGTTCCCGCCGCGCTTCTGCTGACGTGGTTCGCGCTGCTTGCGATCGCATACCTCGGGCTTGTCGGCCTTGTCGTCCCGGTCGCGGTGATCGAGGGCAAGCACCTGATGCCGGCGCTGCGGCGTGCGGGTGAGCTTGGTCGCGCCGACTACATCCACTCGCTTGGCTCGCTCGCGACGCTCGTGATCGTCTACTACCTCACGCGCAACGTCTTGCTGACGCTGCTGCATGGGCAGGCCGACAACACGATTCGCATCGCGGCGTTCCTCGCCGACGTGGTTCTGGCACCGCTAATGGTTGTGGGCGGCGCGCTGCTCTATGTCGACCAGGAGGCGCGTTTTCGCCTCGGTCGGCCGCGACGTCGCGGCGCTCGCAAGAACGCTTAGGCGGCGGCGATTTCGCCGGCGAGCCGGGCGTTGCC
>CAIWTI010000191.1 GCA_903915545.1 uncultured Actinomycetes bacterium
ACATTGATCTCAATAATCCTCTCAAGGTTCCGTTGCGCGTCCGCGCGGAGGTGGGGAGCGACGTCAACCATTACGCGGCTACAACCACCGCTTCTTCAGTGTTGATCGATGCCACGTGATGGCCGCGAATCAGCGCGACCACGAGAATCGCAGCGAGGATCATGAAGCCAGCCCCCAGGAGGAATGCAACCTGGAAGCCATCGACCAGCGCCGCGGCATGAGACACCGCATGCGAGCTCGACGTGCGGCTCGCCGCGATCGACGAGAGCATCGCCAGGCCAAGCGCGCCACCAACCTGCTGCGACGTGTTGAACAGACCTGAGGCCAAACCAGCGTCCTCAGGATGGATGTTCGTCGTTGCGATCAGCGTCACCGGCACGAACGTCAGACCCATGCCGATCGACATGATCATCAGACCGGGGAAGAGGTCACGCAGATACGTGCCATGTAGCGGAATGCGGCTCAGCAGAATGAGGCCCGCAGCGGCCGCGATGATGCCAACCACCGGCACCAGACGAACCCCGAACTTCTTGATCAGCCCCTGCGCTGCGCCCGCACCAATCACGATGCCGAACGTGACGGGCACGAACGCTGCGCCCGCCTGCATCGGGGAGTAGCCGAGGATCTCCTGCACGTAGATCGACGCGAAGTAGAACATTCCGAAGAGCCCGGAGGCAACAAAGAGCATCGCCGCATTCGCGCTCGTCAGAGACCGGATCCGGAAGATCCCAAGCCGAATCAACGGTGCCTTCGACCGCGACTCGATCAGCACAAACGCTCCGAGCAACGCCACCGCAACGGCAAACAGCCCGATCGTGCGGCCCGAAAGCCAGCCGTACTGCTGCGCCTTCACGATGTCGTAGACGAGCACGAGCAATCCGGCCGTAACCGTCGTCGCGCCGGCGATGTCGACCGTCTCGGGACGCTTCTCGGCCCGCGTGTTCGCGATGTACCGGATCGCCAGAACGAAGGCGACCAGCCCGATCGGCAGGTTGATGAAGAACACCCAGCGCCACGAAAGCACGTCGGTGAGGAACCCACCCACGAGCAGACCCACGGCGCCACCGCCAGCAGCGATCGCGCTCCAAATGCCAAGCGCCTTCGTGCGCTCGCTGCCTTCAGCAAACGTCGTTGTCACGATCGACAGTGCTGCCGGCGACACGAGCGCTGCGCCAAGACCCTGCAGCACACGACCACCAACGAGCAGCCCCGACGACGTTGCGACACCGTTGATCAGCGACGCGATCGAGAAGACCGCGAGGCCGATCAGAAACAGCCTCTGCCGCCCAAACAGGTCGGACGCGCGACCGCCAAGCAGCAGGAACCCACCAAACACAAGCGTGTACGCGTTCACGACCCACTGCAGACCAGCAGGCGAGAAACCAAGCCCGTGCTGAATCGACGGCAGCGCCACGTTCACGATCGTCGCGTCAAGCACGACCATGAACTGGGCTACGCAGACCAGCACCAGGATGAACCAACGATTCACAGGTGTTGCACTCAAACCTCTCCGCCTTCCCCATCGGACGGGCGCCCTGGACTGGGACGCCCCTAAACGAACTTGTCAGTCCGCTTACCGTAGCAGTAAGCGGACTGGTGAGTCCGCTTACTGCGGGGAAGGAAGCGGGGCGAGCTCCAGGAGCTCGTCGAGGAGCGCAGCATCACCCTCGACCTTCACCGCTCCGGCCGCGATGGCATCACGGCTCACGATGCGCTGGGTCAGCAGCCCAAGCATCGTCAGGTCATCGGTGGTGATCACCTGGTCGGGCGCGTCGGCTGAACCGGCGGTGATCCCGAAGCTCGTGCCCTCAGCCTGAGCGGTGTAGACGCCATCGGTAAGTCTCAGCTCCCATGTTGTGGGCTGGCTGACCGACCGTGACGCGTCGTGGAACGACAGCATTGCTCCCATGAGCCACCGGGAGCGCATTGTCGAATCGGGAGGCAGGCTGCCAAGCCGCCGCGCACCCCAGCGCCCAAGGGCGAGGAGAGGCTCCTCAAGCGCACGTCCGTATTCGGTGAGTGCGTAGACGACGCCACGCTCGGGAAGCGGGATTGGCTGGCGCTCGACGACCCCCGCAGCTTCGAGCTGCTTGAGACGGGCGGTGAGGGTGTTCGTGCCGACGGTCGTGAGGCTCTCCGCGAGCTCGCTAAACCGCATCGGGCCAAGCAAGAGGTCGCGGATGATCAGTACCGCCCAGCGGTCGCCAATCACGTCGAACGCGGCAGCGACACCACAGAGCTGGGCGTAACTCCGAGGCGCATCAGGTGTAGTCGCCAAAGTGCAAAAAGAATAGCGTAGAACGTAACGACAATTCAACTTGCATTTTGCAAGCATCCGCGTTAGGTTGATGCGGCACGCCCCGCAGCCCGACAAGGAGTTTGAAATGCGCTCGTACGAAGCCACAACTTGGATTCACGCCACACCGGCGCGTGTGTGGGCTGTACTCACCGACGTCGAAGCCTGGCCGACGTGGGAATCAGGCATCACGACAGCGAAAGGCACGTGCCGCCTCGGGCAGACACTTGCGGTGGGCGCAGAAGTAGCGCCCGGCCGCACCTTCAAGGTCAAGGTCTCGCAGATGGCACCACCAGCAAAGCTCGAGCTCTCGATGGGGATGCCCTTCGGCCTCTTCAAGGGCGTGCGCACCTACACGATCGATGAAGTGAACGGGGGCACCCAGTTCACGCTGCACGAGCAGTTTTCGGGGCCAATGCTCGGCGTGATCGGCAAGTCGATTCCTGACCTCACCCCGTCCTTTGAAAAGTTTGCTGCTGGCCTGAAACAGCAGGCCGAGTAACCCAACTACTGCACGTTCACAACAGGAGGCGCCACCAAATGACGTACACGATCCTCGACCCGTCCACGGTCGAACAGCACCATGGGGTGCTTCGCCCGCTTCGCCAGGCACTCGGTGTTTCGGCGTTCGGCATCAACAAGCTTGAGCTTGGCGCAAACGCCGAAGGTTTTGAGCACGACCACGCAGGCGACGGACAGGAAGAGGTGTACGTGATCGTCGGCGGCAGCGGTTCGATCCGCGTCGATGGTGAGGAGTCACCGCTCGTTCCCGGCAACGTCGTGTTCCTCTCGCCGGAGGCGAAGCGCCAGATGGTTTCGGGCCCTGATGGCCTCTCGTGGGTTGGCGTTGGTTGCCAGCCCGGCGGCTACACGCCCCGCCAGCAGTAGCTCTTCGCGCCGAAGGCCGCCCGCCTCACCCACGTGGTGGGGCGGGCACCTGGCGCTTCCGTTCGACGGGATAGGCAGGATGGGCCGGTGCCTGCCGCCCGTCCACCGCTGATCCTGCTTCCACCGAGTGAGACGAAGTGGAGCCCCGCCCGCGGTCAGGCGATCGACCTCGCAGCGCTCTCGTTTTCTGAACTCACACAGCTTCGGGAGAGCCTCCTTGACGAGGAGCTGCGGCACGCGCCAACGACGACCGCCGGTCGTCTCTACGCCGGCGTGCTGTACGCGGCGCTCGATCTCCCGACGCTGCCATCGGGTGCGGCGAAGAACATCGTTGTCATCTCGGCGCAGTTCGGAGCCTTGCGCATGAGCGATCGCGTGCCGGCCTACAGACGCGAAATGGATGCCGCGTACTGGCGCGACGGCCTCCGCTCCCCGCTCGAGGCGCTCGCGAAGGGGCGCGTTATCCTCGACTGCCGCTCGGCAACCTACGCGACCGTCTGGAAGCCCACGGGTGCCGCTTCAGCCAAGCGGGTGCACGTCGGCGTGGTTGAGGAAAAGAACGGCGTCCGGAAGGTGATCAGCCACTTCGCCAAGAAGGCGCGCGGCGAGGTTGCGCGGCACCTTCTCGTCACGGGGGCGAAGGTACGAACGCCGGAAGAGTTGGCCGCAGCGATCGGCACCGCCTTCACGGTGGAGCTCGAGCCACCGACGAAGCCGGGCCAGCCCTACGAGCTAACGGTGGTGCAGCAGGGCTGAATCAGCCATTACGGCTGGCGAAATCTTCCATGAAGGCGACCAACGTCTGCACGCCTTCAAGGGGCATCGCGAGATAGACCGACGCGCGGCACCCGCCAACGGCACGGTGGCCCTTCAGGCCGATCATCCCGTGTGCCTCCGCTTCCTTCAGGAACTGCTTCTCGAGCTCTTCGGTAGTCAACCGGAAGACGATGTTCGTCTTCGAACGCGTCGAGCGATCGTTGGAGTAGAGCGGAATACGGTCGATCGTCTCGTAGAGGAGTGTCGACTTCTCGGCCGCGCGTGCCGCGGCGGCTGGAACCCCGCCATGTTCCTCAACCCAGTCGAACACGAAGCCTGACGCGAGGATCGCGTAAACCGGCGGAGTGTTGAGCGCCGAGTCGTTCGCGCCCTGCTGCGTCCAATCCCACACTGCCGGGCAGATCGCCTGCGGCGAGCCGAGCAGCTCCTTGCGGACACACACAATCGTCACACCAGCTGGCCCGACGTTCTTCTGCGCGCCGCCGTAGAACGCGGCGAAGCGATCGAGCGGCATCACGCGCGTCAGGAGTTCGCTTGAGCAATCGGCGACGAGCGGCACCGGATGCGCGGTCTGCGCGATCGTCCCGTACTGGGTGCCGTCAACGGTCTCGTTGGCGCAGAAGTGCAAGTACGCCCAGTTCGGATCGACGTCGATCAGGGCAAGGTCGGGAAGCTTGGCGTACCCGTCGTCCTTCGCCGACGCGGTCACGACGATGTCGCCGAACTTGCTCGCCTCAGCGATCGCCTTGCCACCCCACTGGCCGGTATCGATGTAGCCCGCGCTGCGCCCAGGCTGCAGCAGGTTCAGCGGAACGCCCGCGAACTGGCCCGTAGCGCCGCCGCCGAGGAAGAGCACCTGCCACGCGTCATCCATGCCGAGAATCCGCTTCAGCGACGCCTCAGCGCGCTCCACGACCTCGATAAACGACTTGTCGCGGTGCGAGATCTCGATCACGCTCGCGTTCTTGCCGTCCCACTCGCCGAGCGTGTCGCGCAGCTTCTCGATCACCGAGTGCGGCAGCATGGCTGGGCCAGCAGAGAAGTTGAGAACGTCGGTGCTCACCCCTACAACCTAGTCGCCGAGCCCGACGGCGGTCGCAGTTCGTCGGTTGGCCATTGCACAGTCGTGGGTGTCATGCCATGCTCGGTGCCTTATGAACGGGGGCAGGATCCGCGTCATTTTTGCTCTTGCGGTCGTCGCGGCCACGTTTGCCCCTGCCGCGATCGCGAGCACGAATGTGATCGTGATGCTCGGCACCTCGTCGATGCAGCTGGCGCCCGCAACGGCGCCGGCGGGCGACATCGTGCTGACGCTCCGCAACGCCGGAATGCTGAGTCGCACCGTCACGATTGCGGGCAAGACCTCCCCGATTGTGCGACCGGGCCAGCAGGTGATCTTCAAGGTCACGCTTACGAACAGCGGCGCGCTTGTGGTCACATCGGCCGGGGCGGCCGGGTCGAGTGCGAAAAGCGTCACGGCAACCCTGAAGGTCACGGGCGGAACGCCGGCAACGACGACCTCCGGGACACTAACGGCTCCAGCGAGCGGTTCGGCCGCAGCGATTGCTGACGGGAAAGCTGTCTTCACGAAGACCGGCTGCGGCGCATGTCACGTCCTTGCCGCGGCAGGGGCATCGGGAGCCGTGGGGCCGAATCTCGACACCCGCAAACCATCGGTCGACAAGATCGTGCAGGTCGTCTCCGCCGGTGGCGGCACGATGCAGCCCTACGTAGGGGTGCTCACCTCAACGCAGATCCAGGATGTCGCACAGTTCGTCTACAGCGCGACACACGGTTAACACAGCTTTTCGCTCACAAACCGTGAACCGGCGGTAAGGATTCGCCCCGACTCTCGTAAAGAATCGTTGAGAGCCCTTGCGGGAGGCCATTCCGGGAGTAGCGTGGCCGGTATGAGAACTCGACGGTCGCATCTATACGTATTGGGAACTGTCGGCGCCCTCGTTCTCGCCTTCGCCGCGCAGGCGTTCGCATCCGCGAATGCCACGACCGCGACCAAGACGATCACGGTGACCGCCGGTGACTACTACTTCAAGTTCACGTCGAAGACCGCTCCTGTCGGGAGCGTGCTCTTCGTGGTCAAGAACGTTGGCAAGGTCAACCACACATTCAAGGTCAACGGCAAGGTCACACCGCTGATCAAGCCGAAGGCCACAGCCAAGCTGACGGTGAAATTCGCCAAAGCAGGCAAGTTCGCCTACCTCTCGACGGTCGCAGGACAGGCCGCGAAGGGGATGAAAGGGACATTCGCAGTCACCGCGCCAGCCTCGACCGGAGGCTCGATCACGGCCGGCAAGGTCGTGTGGACAAACACCGGATGCGGTGCCTGTCACACCATGAAGGCAGCAGGTTCCACGGGCATGGTCGGGCCGAACCTCGACGTCAAGAAGCCCGCGCTGTCGCTGATCCTTGACCGTGTGACGAATGGCCGTAACGCAATGCCGGCCTACAAGTCGCAGCTGACGGCAACTCAGATCAAGGACGTTTCGGCGTACGTGTACGCCTCGACGAAGTAGCTTCGGTACGACTGCGGCTGGGCCTGCGGGAAACCGGGCCCAGCCGCACACGTTTCTGCGCGGACTCCGGCGCTACTGCGAGGATTCGCCTGTGGACAGCTCTCCCGCGTCCGTGCGCCACCAACGAGGCCGCTGGCTTGGCCTGGTAGCGATCACGCTGGGTGTGGCGATGATCATCGTCGACGCATCGATCGTGAACGTCGCGATCCCGACGATCATCCGTCAGCTCGGTATCGGGATCACGCAGGCCGAGTGGGCGAACTCGATCTACTCGCTCGTGTTCGCCTCGCTGCTGATCACGTTCGGTCGGTTCGGTGATCTCTTCGGCCGACGCCTGATCTTCCTGATCGGCCTCACGGTCTTTCTCGCCGCAAGCGTCCTGACGGCCGAGGCACAGAGCGGCACCGTGCTGCTCACCGGGAGACTCCTGCAGGGCGTTGGCGGTGCCTTCATCCTTCCCGCCACGTTGTCGATCGTGAACGCGAACTTCCGCGGGCGAGAACGGGCAATCGCATTCGGCATCTGGGGTTCGACGATCGGCGGGATGGCTGCCCTTGGCCCGCTCGCAGGAGGGTGGTTCACGACCCACCTCTCGTGGCGGTGGGCGTTCTACGTCAACGTGCCGGTGGCCGTGCTCGCCTTTGTGGGCGCGCTGCTCTTTGTCGCGGAGAGTCGCGACGACCACCCGTCGCGCGGCGTCGATCTCAGCGGCATCGTCCTATCGACGTTCGGGTTCGCCGCGATCGTGTTCGGGCTGATCGAAGGCCAGACCTACGGCTGGTGGCACGCGCAACGGGCGTTCCTTGGACTCGACCTCGGGTCGGTCTCGGTGATCCCTGCCGCGTTCGTGCTGGGCGTTCTCGCGCTCGTCGCATTCGTCGTGATCGAGCAAGCGCGGGGGAGAGCACGCAAACCCGTGATTCTCGATCTGACGCTCTTCCGCATTCCGAGCTTCCGCTACGGCACAGCCGCGGTGTTGATCGTCGGTCTGGGCGAGCTCGGCCTCGTCTTTGTGATCCCGCTCTTTCTGCAGTCGGTCTTGGGTCTGACGGCGTTTCGGACGGGGATCATCCTCGCCTCGCTGGCGGGTGGGGCATTCGTCGCAGGCGGGTTGGCGGCGCAGATCACGAACACGATTGGCGCGCGTCGCGTCGTGCAGATCGGGCTTGGTACCGAGGTGATTGGCATCACGGCCGTCGGGCTGACGTTTGCCGCCGGCCGCCCCGCGTGGGAGTTCTGCCCGCAGCTCTTCGTTTACGGCCTTGGCGTCGGCCTCGCCACCGCGCAGCTAACGAGCGTGATCCTTGCCGACATCCCGCGCGCTCAATCGGGCCAAGGCTCCGGGATGCAAAGCACGTCGCGACAGGTCGGCTCGGCAGTGGGCATCGCCGTACTTGGCACGGCCCTCACGCTCGGCCTCAACAGCGGCACCCGGTCACGCATCGCGGCCCTGCCTGACCTGCCGGCAGCAACGAGGGCACAGATCGTCTCTGGGGTTGAACAGAGTGGCGGCGCGATCCTTCCGCAGTTGCGTGCCGAACACGCACCTACCGCTGCAATCACCGCCGTCGAAGAGGCCTTCGTCGGAAGTGCCCGCCGAGCAGCGTTCATCGCTGCTGGCTTCGTGCTCCTCGGCTTTCTCGCCTCACTGAAGCTGCCGCCGAACACGGGTGAGCGAGAACGAAGCGAGTGAGGAAGCGGCCGCCGTCCCCGAACGGCGACCGCCTCCTCGAAAACTCAGACCGCCGAGGTGCAGTGCGCGCAACGGCGCGCCGCAACCGGGATCGAGCTCAAGCACTCGGGGCACTCCTTGGTAGCGGGTGCCTCAGGCTCAGCCTTCGCCATGCGGGCCATCATCGCCCCGACGGGCTTCACGATGGCGTAGAAGATCGCGGCGGCAATGATCACGAACGAGACGATGGCGTTGATGAACTTCCCGTACAGGAAGTGGCTGCCATTGATCGTGAATGTGAGCGACGAGAAGTCGGGCTTCCCGCCAATGGCCGCAATCAGAGGTGTGAAGAGATCCTCCACAAGGGCCGTAACGACACCGCCGAACGCGACGCCAATCACGACGCCAACGGCCATGTCGATGAGATTGCCTCGCATCAAAAACGCGCGAAAGTCTTTCATTCCTGCCTCCTTGGACAGCTCGGGGATTGCCGCCGAGTTCAACGACACGCAGGTGTTCCCTGCGGGTCACGAGTGGGCATTTGTCTGAGGTTCGGCTAGCTTCTGTGGCGATGGCTGACTTTGAGATCCCGCCGCTCGACCCGCAGGTAGCCGCATATCTCGAACGAATGGCGGCCGCAAACGTGCCTGCCGTGTACGACGTGACGCCCGAGGAGGCGCGCGCGAACATGGAAGCGACGATCGAGCAGTTCTCGATGCCATACGACCCGGTGTTCGAGATCGAGGATCGTCATACGAGCGACGGTGTCCCTGTCCGCATCATTCGGCCGTTTGAGACGGACGAGCCGTGCGCCTGCATCGTGTTCTTCCACGGCGGTGGCTGGGTGCTCGGCAGCGTCGACACCCATGAGGGAATGGCACGCGCGATCGCGCAGCGCGCCGGGGTGATCGTCGTGTCGGTCGACTACCGACTCGCGCCCGAGCATCCGTATCCGGCGCCCGTCGACGACTGTTGGAACGCGACGAAGTGGGTCGTCGCAAATGCCGAGGAGCTCGGCGTCGACCCCGATCGCATTGGTGTCGCGGGTGACAGTGCCGGCGGAACGATCGCTGCAGCCGTCGCACGGCGCGCACGCGATCACGGCGACTTCTACCTGGCGCTCCAGGTGCTGCTCTACCCGGTGACGAGCGCGAAGATGAACACCGTCTCGTACGACATGTTCGAGACCGGGTTTGGCCTAACACGCAAAGGCATGGAGTTCTTCTGGGACGCCTACGTCGGCTCGAACGCGTTCCGGGCCGACCCTGACGTCTCGCCGATCGAGATCCAAGACATGCGTCGCCTGTGCCCCGCGATCGTGATCACGGCCGAGCACGACGTGTTGCGCGACGAGGGCGAGGCCTACGCCGAGCGCCTGCACTTCACCGGCGTCGAGACCGAGGGACTGCGCTACGACGGCATGATCCACGGCTTCCTGCGTATGCCAGCACTCTTCGCTCGCGCCGATGAAGCACTCACCGAGATCGGCGAAATGATCGGGCAGGCGCTGAAGGTCGCGCGCCCACCGGCACCGCCAGCGCCGTTCTAGAGGCGGAGTCCGCTACTTGCGGCGGCGCGGCTTGCGACCGGCTGCGCCGGGCTTCGTCGTGCTCTGGATCTTGGCCTGACCGCGGCGAAGCTGGCGGTTCATCGGCTCTTCCTGCTGGGGCCCCTGCGCCTCCTGTGCCTCCATGTAGGCGCGCCGCTCAGCCACGGTGAGTGACATCAGCGCCTGGTGCACTTTGCGCGGGTCTGGGTTCGGGCCAAGGCGCTTGAGCTTGCGCAGGGCGCTTGCAAGCTCCGGCTGGTTCCGCTCGATCTGGGCCTGGCTCGCCTTCTCGAACATCCGGCGAATCCAGCCGATTTTCGCGAGCGTCACGATGATCGGGCGCAGATAGCGGCCGTTGCGGAAACGCGACAGGAATGCGATCGCGCCCATCAGCACGACGAGCACGATCAGGATGATCAGCGGAATCAGAAGGTACGACATCGCGATGTGGTCTTAGTTGCCGACGACCTTGACGAGCCAGCGACGATCGCGTTCGCGGTCAAGCTCGATGAATAGGACACGCTGCCAGGTGCCAAGCGCGAGATCACCGTCTGCGACCGGCACGGACTCGCTCGACGAGCCGAGCAGCATCGACATGCAGTGCGAGTGGCCGTTGCCGATCTCCATGTCTTCCTCGCAGATGTTCTCGGTGCGGCGATCCCAGTCATCGTGCGCGTAATAGGTGTCGTGCGGGATCAGGCGACGCAGCAGTCGCGCGAAATCTTCGAACATGCCGTTCTCGAACTCGTTGACGCGCACGCAGCAGGTGGTGTGCGGCGAATAGACGAGGCAGATGCCGTCGGTGACACCTGACTCGGCGACGATCTGGCGAACGTCGTCGGTGATGTCTGTGATGTGAAGGCCACCCTTGGTGCGGAAGTGGCGTTCCTCCTGATGAATCTTCATCGGCTGGACTCTAGCGATCAGGCCCGGCATCGCGGCTCGGTTGGCTCGTTCGTTCGGCGGTTACGATCGCGGTATGTCGAACAGCTCACTCGTCTATTCCACCGAAGATGGTGACCATCGCCGGGAGGCGCGCAAGCGTGAGGCGCAGTCGGCACCCAAGGGGCCGGCGCTCCCGGCTGATGGTGTGGTGCGCGTTTTTCGTGAGAAGGGTGGGCGGGGCGGGAAGATCGTCACTGTCGTGCGTGGTCTTCCCGGAGACGCGCTGACGACCGTGGCGAGCGATCTCAAGCGGCTCTGCGGGTCGGGCGGCTCGGTCAAAGAGGGCGCTGTTGAGATCCAAGGCGACCATCGCGAGAAGATCGCCGCGCGCCTTGAACGCGACGGGTATCGCGTCAAACTCGCCGGCGGCTAACGCACCTCTCGCCGTGTGGCGAGTGCGGTACCGTCCGAAACGTCGGGCCTGTAGCTCAGCGGTTAGAGCAGCGGACTCATAATCCGTCGGTCGGTGGTTCGAATCCACCCGGGCCCATCGCACGACGCAGCGACGCTTCTTGCGGGCTTGCGGCCCACCGGACGGTTGTTTGATTTAGCCTTGCGGTGACGAGAGCAGACGGAGCGGGAGGGACACGCGGGATGCACTACAACATCGCCGAAATGAACGTGGCCGCCGGGCGGTGGCCGATGAACGATCCGCGGATGGCTGAGTTCACCGCCGCGATCAACGGCATCAACGCCGACGCCGATGTCGCACCCGGATTCGTGTGGCGGATGCCCGAATACCTCCTCGAGACGGACGCGATCGAGATCCAGGGCGCCGCGAACCTGCTCGTCAACATGTCGTTGTGGCACGACGTCGATGCGTTGCAGGCGTTCACCTACAAAAACAGCGATCACTTGAACGCCTTGCGTCGCCGCCGCGATTGGTTCCAACGCCTCGACGTCCCGGCTTACGTGATGTGGTGGGTGCCGGAAGGTGACCTGCCGACGGTCGCCGA
>CAIWTI010000192.1 GCA_903915545.1 uncultured Actinomycetes bacterium
GAGGTCGGCGATGGTCACGTACTCCGGCTCGATGCCGGCTTCAGCAAGAACACGGCGTGCGGCCGTTGGATCGTGGGTCGCGAGCGCCTCCGGGATTGCGCGGGCGGTTGCACGGTCGGCAGGGGAGAGACGAACGTTGCGCGACGAGAGCGCGAGACCGTCGGTGTCGCGCACCGTCGGGATAACCCGAATCTCGATCGGCAGGTTGAGATCGCGAACGACCTGCTTGATCACGGCGACCTGCTGGGCGTCCTTGCGGCCGAAGTACGCGATGTCGGCCTGGACGATTGAGAAGAGCTTTACGCACACCGTTGCGACCCCGCGGAAGTGTCCCGGGCGGTACGCGCCTTCGAGCCCCTCGGCCGCACCCGCCGGTTCGACCCATGTCGCGAATCCGTCGGGATACAGCTCGTTCGCGTCGGGAGCAAAGAGCAGGTCGACGCCGGCCTCTTCCGCAAGGGCGAGGTCGCGCGCCTCGTCACGCGGATACGCCGCGAGATCGGAGGCGTTGTTGAACTGCGCCGGGTTGACGAAGAGTGACGCGACGACCGTGTCGCATTCAGCTCGGGCTGCCCGAACGAGCGCTAGGTGACCGGCGTGCAGTGCACCCATCGTCGGCACGAGGCCGATCGTGCCGGGTCGGCCCGCCGCGAGCTCGGCGCGTGCGGCAGCGACTGTTGTGACCGTTCTCAACCGACCCTCCGGCAAGGAAGGTTGCGCACGGCACGGCCAGTGGCGGGGACGAAACGCATGTGTTGTGGCTCCAGTTCCGAGGCGGATACCGGGCACCGGAACTCTAGCGCGCCACTGTGACCTTCGCGCAACAATTTCGGACAGAGGCGGGTGTGTCGTCCGAGGCTCTGCGGAAGATCCCGCATTGAGTTCTGTTCGGTCAGAGTGATAATCTGGGAGTCGAGATGCCGATCTACGAATACGTCTGCATGAGCTGTGAGAAGCACTTCGAGGAGCTCGTCCGTGTTGGCGAGACCCCGGCCTGCCCCGGTTGCGGCGCGGCCAAGGTGCAGAAGCAGTTCTCCGTGTTCGCAGCCCACGGCACCACCTCCCAGCCGAGCTTCGGTAGCACTGCTGCCGCCGCTGCGGGTGGAGGGTGTTGCGGTGGAGCCTGCGGCTGCGGCTAGCGCCACCACGGCGCTCCATGACTACGGCGCTCAGGTCGCCGGGTGTACGAAGTGCGCCCTCGCCCAGACACGGACGCAAGTTGTCTTTGGCTCTGGTGCTCCCGACGCCGACCTGATGTTCGTGGGCGAGGCGCCGGGCTTCCACGAAGACAAGAACGGCATCCCGTTTGTCGGTGCCGCCGGTCAGTTGCTGATCAAGCTGCTCGCCTCGATCGGACTCGAGCGCGACGAGATCTACATCGCGAACGTTCTCAAGTGCCGTCCGCCTGGGAACCGTGACCCGCACCAGGAAGAGATTGAAGCCTGCGAAGGGCACCTCTTTCGCCAGATCGAACTGATTCAACCGAAGGTGGTCGCGACGCTCGGGAACTTCTCGACGAAGCTGCTGACCGGGAAGTCCGACGGGATCACCAAGGTGCATGGGGTCGAGCAGCGCGTTCGACTTGGGAACTCGGATGTGGTGCTTTTCCCGATCTTCCATCCCGCCGCCGCGCTCTACACCCCTCGCATGCTGGAAGTACTGCAAACGGACTTTGCGAAGATCCCGGCGCTGATCGGGCGGTCGATGCCCGAGCCGCAGGTTGCGACGCCAGTCGAAGAGCCCGAGGTTCCGACCTCAGCTCGTACGGCTCCGACGGACGCTCCGGCGCCCGCGGCTCAGCTCGGCCTCTTCTAGGAGGGGAGGGTCGCGCCCACGAGGGCGATCACTGCGCCTGCAACACCCAGCCCGACGAGCGTTGTCACGACGCTCTGGCGAGCGAGAAAGAGCAGCGCCGCGGCGATCCCGAGCAGGACGAACTGCCACCAGGTGCCGAGCGCGAGCGCGAGCGGAAGTGCTGCGCCGAGAATTGCCCCGATCGCGGCAGGGCCGGCACCGTCAAAGAAGCTCCGCGCAACAGCGTTCGACCGCAGGCCGTCAAAGTGCCGGGCACCGCCGAGAACGAAGGCGAAGGACGGAGCGAAGGCAACTGCGGACGCGATCAGTGCGCCACTCACGCCGGCCGCGCCGTACCCAACCACCGCGACCGTGAGGGTGATCGGCCCGGGCGTTACTTGGCCAAGGGCGACAGCGTTGAGGAACTGCGTGTTCGTCAGCCAGTGGAACGTCGACACAGCGTCGTGCTGCATCAGCGGAATGATCACGAAGCCGCCGCCGTACGAGAGCGCCCCGACCTTCAGCGCGACCCACGCCAAGGCGCCAATTCCGCCCGCGACAGGAACCGCGATCGCCGCGATCGGGGCAACGACCGACAACGCGGGTGTTCCTCGCAGGCCAAGGGCAACCTCGATCCCGCCGCAGGCAAGCAACACGAGCACAACCCAGGGGCCAACCAGCGTCGATGCCAAGGCGCCGGCGACGGCGTAGGCGATCCAGCGTGCTCCCGACGCGGCACGGGCATGGCTGCTCGGAACGAGTCCGAGTCCGGCATGAACAGCGACCGCCGCGACGCCCGCTCCCGCGCCGGCCGCGGCGCCCCGAACCCAGTCGGGGGGCGAGCCCGCGAGAAAGGCCGCGGCGAGCCCGACGATTACAACGAGGCCGGGGATGATGAAGGCCAGGCCGCCAACCAGCGCACCAAGTGCGCCCCCGACCCGCCAAGCGGTGAAGATCGCGAGCTGCGTTGACGCAGGGCCAGGAAGCAGGTTGCAGGCGGCAATCGCGTCCTCGAACTCGTTCGCCTCAAGCCAGCGGCGCCGGTCGACGCAGAGCTTGCGCAGAAGTGCGATGTGGGCGGGAGGGCCTCCAAATCCCACGCAACCGATCCGGCCCCACTCGCGAAGAATTGTCCAGCGCGAGACCCGGTCCGCTGCTGAAGCTGCGTCCGCTTCCACAGCCGCATCGTACGGCGGTGCCGCACCGAGCGTGTGTCAATGTCGGGGCAGTCACTATCTTCACGGGGTGGAGACGATGACGACCCATTCGGGAGCGGAGACCGAGGCCGCGGGCGCACGTCTTGCCATGACCCTTCAGGCGGGAGACGTCGTGACGATCACCGGCGAGCTCGGCGCAGGCAAGACGACGTTTGTTCGCGGCGCATGTCGCGCGCTTGGCGTGACGGGAGCCGTGACGAGTCCGACGTTCACGATCGGGCACCGGTACGAGGCTCCGACTCCCGTCGCGCATCTCGACCTCTACCGCTTCGTTGGGCTCTCGTCGTCAGAGTGGGGCGACCTCGAGCCGTACTTCGACGGCACCATTTGCTTTGTGGAATGGCCTGAGCAAGGGGCAGCGTGGCTACCGCGTGTGCGCGCGGTGGTTCACCTCGAGCACGTTGCCGCTGACACACGAACGATCACGATCGACGATGCAGACGATTCTCGCGTTTGACACCGCCACCTCGGTTGCTGCGTGCGCCTTGTTCCACGGCGGCGCGGTTGTTGGGGAGTGTGAGGCTGAAGCGAAGTCGATCCTTGTCGCAGCCGATTCGCTGATTCGCGCCGCGGGCTTTCAGCCAAGCGACATCGAAGGAGTTGTCGTGGGTGTCGGGCCGGGAAGCTTCACCTCGATCCGGATCGGCCTGGCCGTTGCGCGCGGGCTCGCGCTCGGCCTCGATGTTCCGGTGGCGGGTGCCTCGACATTCGCAGCGTTCGCAGGCGGGCGCGCCGTGATCGACGCTCGGCGGGGCGAAGTGTTCACCGAGGACGGGGTATCGACTCCCGCTGACCTCGTGGTCGACGGTGAGACCCTCGTCGGTGACGGGGCGATTCGGTATCGCGACATCTTTGAGGCGGCTGGGGCCACGGTGCCGCCCGACGACGACCCATCCCATCGCCCCTCGGCCGCACTGCTCCTCGGCGCGGCCGGTCACTTCGGCCCGGCCGATCAGGTCGAGCCTGCGTACCTGCGCGAACCCGACGCTAAGCCATCCGTTCCATGACAGCCATCGACATCGACATCCGACGCCTCGCAATTTCTGATCTCGACGAGATCGAAAAGATCGAGCGGCGCGCCTACACCGCACCGTGGTCGCGCACGATGTTCGCCTCTGAACTCACAAAGCCAACCTCGATCTGTCTCGGAGCGTTCGAGAACGATGTGATGGTCGGGTACATCGTCAACTCGCGCTACGTCGATGCGTGGCACGTCATGAACGTCGCTGTTGATCCCGAGCAGCAGAACCGGGGCATCGCGCGACGCCTGCTGCAGCGGCTCTTCGATGTGACCGCCGAGGATGCAGAACGTGGGTACACGCTCGAGGTACGTGTCTCGAACGCCGCAGCGATTCACCTGTACGAGGAGCTTGGCTTCGAGGAGCGGGGGTTGCGGCGCGCGTACTACACCGACAACCGCGAGGACGCCCTGATCATGTGGAAAGACGCTCCGTCGGAGCTCGAGTGGTGATGTCGGCGTGATCCTCGGTCTCGAAACCTCATGCGACGAGACAGCCGCTGCCCTCGTGACCGCCGAGGGAGAGATCAAGGCGAACGTCGTCGCGTCGCAGGTCGATCTGCATGCGCGCTACGGGGGCGTCGTGCCCGAGATCGCATCGCGCCGCCACCTCGAACTCATTGGCCCAGTGATCGACGAGACGCTCTCGGCCGCGGGGGTGACGTTCGCCGACATCGACGGGATCGCCGTCACCGCAGGGCCCGGGCTGATCGGCGCGTTGCTTGTGGGACTCTCGGCGGCAAAGGCGATTGCCTGGTCGCGTGGCCTGCCGCTCATCCCCGTCGAGCATCTCCACGGACACGTTGCGTCGCTGTACCTCCAGCCAACCGATCTGCAACCGCCGTTCACCTGTCTGCTCGCAAGCGGCGGCCACACGTTGCTCCTCGATGTGTCCGATCGTGGCTGGGAGAACGTTCGCATCGTCGGACGCACGCTCGATGACGCGGCCGGCGAGGCATTCGATAAAGGAGCCCGGTTGCTCGGGCTCGGCTATCCCGGCGGCGCCGAAATCGATCGGCTCGCCAAAGAAGGTGATCCCGCCGCGTTCTCGTTCCCCGTCGCTCGCGTGCCAGGTCTCGACTTCTCGTTTTCCGGCCTCAAGACTGCGCTTTTGTACACGGTGCGTGACCTTGGGCCAGACGCCGTTGCAGAGCGGAAGGCCGATCTCGCCGCCAGCTACCAGCACGCGATCGTCCGAGCGCTTACCGAGCGGGTGCACGAAGCCGCAGGTGATCGCCAGATCGCGATCGTGGGCGGTGTCGCCGCGAACTCCGCGTTGCGTGCCTCACTCCCTGAGGCAATCGCAGCACCCCTCGCGCTCTGCACCGACAACGCGGCCATGATCGCGTCTGCGGGCCGCTACTCGGTGCGGCTCACCTCGCCGGAGTTCTTGGCGCTCGACGCTCACGCGCAATCGCTGTAGGACGGCGTAGAGTGGGGGATGCTCACGCGAAAGGAGCTCATGGAGTCCAGCAACGCGTTCTCGCTCGCCCAGCAGCAGTTGCGCGAAGCCGCGGCGACATTCGGGATCGAACCCGACATGGTCGACATCCTTGCCGAGTGCAAGCGCGCGGTTGAGGTCTCAGTTCCGATCACGATGGATGATGGCTCGGTGGAGGTGTTCACCGGCTACCGGGTGATCCACAACAACGCGCGCGGGCCGTCGAAGGGTGGGATCCGCTACCACCCGTCGGTCACGCTCGACTCGACGAAGGCGCTCGCAATGTGGATGACGTGGAAGTGCGCGCTGATGGGGCTGCCGTTTGGCGGTGCCAAGGGTGGCGTCACCTGCGACCCACATGTCCTGAGTCTCGGTGAGCTTGAGCGGCTCACGCGGCGCTACACGACTGAGATCGTCAACGAGATCGGGCCGGAGCGAGACATCCCGGCACCCGACGTCGGCACGAATCCGGCCGTGATGGCGTGGATCTTCGACACGTACTCCATGAATCAAGGCCATTCGGTGCTCGGCGTCGTCACCGGCAAGCCGCTAGCCGTTGGTGGTTCGCTTGGCCGTGAGGAGGCGACGGGCCATGGTGCGCTCTTCTGCCTCCAGGAAGCTCTCGGTCGCCTCGATCGAACCGTTGCAGGATCGCGCGTCGCGATTCAAGGGTTCGGCAACGTTGGCTCCGTTCTCGCGCGCGTGCTTGTCGAGCAGGGCGCGACCGTCGTCGCGATCTCCGATTCGACCGGAGGCGTCTACAACGCTGAGGGGATCGATATCGGCGCGGCACTCGCACAGAAGGCGCTTGGTGGTCGTCTTCGCGATTTCGCAGGCGGCGATCGCATCAGCAACGAGGAGCTGATCGCAATCGACTGCGACGTGCTCGCGCCCTGCGCGCTCGAGCACGTGATCGACGAAACGAACGCCAGCGCGGTGAAAGCGACGATCGTTCTGGAGGGCGCCAACGGCCCGACCACGCCCGAGGCTGACGCGATCCTCAACGATCGCGGGATCGTCGTGCTCCCGGACGTGCTGGCAAATGCGGGTGGCGTCGTCGTGTCGTACTTCGAGTGGGTGCAGGGGCTGCAGGAGTACTTCTGGAAGGAAGAGGAGGTGCACGCGCGGCTTCAGGCGATCGTCACTCGTGCCTTCGCCGACACGTGGGTGCTCCACGAGAGCCACGACGTTTCGATGCGGTATGCGGCCTACGCGCTTGGCGTCGGGCGCGTAGCCGAGGCATCGACGATCCGCGGGCTCTATCCGTAGGCATGTCTGTGGTGTCGCTGTACGTGGGGCGTGACTGCCACCTCTGCGAGATCGCACGTTCGGCGCTCGAACGGTTAGCCCTCATCGAGCCCTTCACAGTCGAAGAGATTGACATCACCGGGGTACCCGAGCTTGAGGCCGCCTACCGCGAGTGGCTACCCGTGGTTGAAGTCGCTGGCGAGCGTGTATCGGTCTACCGCGTCGAGGAAGCACCGCTCCTCGAACGCCTTCGTGCCTAAGGTTGTGAGCGTCACAAAGTCGGCGAAATCGATGGGTTTGTGACACGCGTTTCACCGGCTACGTAACGATAAGGCAGAATCTTTGTGATGTTGCAAAGTGCCAATGAAACAGTCCGCCTTGGAGAGGGACGCGTTGGGGTGGGCGTCGCTGCTCGACTCTCGCGGTACCTCCAGGTTCTGACCCAGGCAAAGAAGATGGGCAAGGACAGAATCTCGTCGCAAGAGATTGCCGATTACACGAACGTGAACGCGACGCAAATCAGGCGCGACCTCTCAAATTTCGGCAAGTTCGGCAAGCGTGGTGTGGGTTACTCGATCGATGGTTTGCTCAGCGAGATCCGCACGATTCTGCGGACGCAGGGGCAGCACAACATCGCGCTCGTCGGCGCCGGCCATCTGGGGCAGGCGATCGCGGGCTCGCCGATCTTCGCCGAGCATGGCATTCACATCGCGGGCGTCTACGAGACCGACCAGACGAAAGTTGGGTTGTCGATCGGTGACGTGAAGATCTCGCCGTACGCGAACCTGACCGACGAAGTGCGCGACCGGCAGATCGTCGTCGGCGTGCTCGCCGTCCCCGCTGAGGCCGCGCAGAAGGTGGCGAACGATCTCATCGGCGCTGGTGTACGCATCATCTTCAACTACTCGGAGGCTCTGCTCGACGTCCCGCCGGATGTCACCGTGCATACCTCCAACCCGGCAGTCGAGCTGTTGCACGCGCTCTACTTCCACCTTGGGTAACCCCGCCGCGTGAGTCGCATCCTGCTCTGGCACGGCTACCTCCTTGGGGGTACCGGGTCGAATGTCTATTCGCGAGCGCTGGCGCGTGAATGGCGGCTTGCTGGCCATGACGTGACAGTCGTCTGTCAGGAACGTCACCCCGAGCTCTATGACCTTGGAGGCGCCGAGGTTGTCCGACCCGAGCTTCCTGGAGGCCTGCTGCCAGTGTTTGTTCTCGACCGGTACGAAGGGGTGGAGGCGCGCCTTCTCCAGGACTTCACGAAGGCTGAGCGCGACGCGTACGTCGAGGCAAACGCGGCGGCACTGCGCGAGTTGCTGCCCGCTGACGTCGTCTTCACGAACCATGTCCTCCTCGGTGGGCCGGTCGGTGCAGCCACCGGAGCGCCGTATCGCGTGAAAGCGCACGGATCAGAGCTCGAGTACTCGATGCGTGGGCGACCTGAGCTTTGCGCGTGGGGCCGCGAGACGCTTGAGCATGCCGACGCGGTCTTCGTCGGCTCCGAGCACATCCGCAACGTGCTTGAGGACGTCGTTGGTCATGTGGAGCGCGTCGTTGAAGTACCGCCCGGTGTCGACATCGACGAATGGCGTCCGCGTCCACGAGCGGAAGCTTTGGCGCTGCTGCTCGCCGAGGCGCGCGCCGATCCAGCGAACCCGGGGAACGCGAACGAGCGGCTTCCGGACGAAGGGAACGCGGAGCGACTCGAAGCGTTCTTTGCCGACGACCGCCCGACCGTCGTGTATTTCGGCAAGTTGATTCGCAACAAAGGCGTGCACCTCCTGATCGACGCGATGCGCGGCCTCGACGCGCGCTGCGTCATCGTCGGCTTCGGTGACTACCGCGCCGAACTCGAGGCGCAGGCCGCAACCCTTCCGGAGGGCCAGGTGCTCTTCACGGGGCCGTTCGAACATCGTCATCTGGTTGGCCTGCTGCCGCTCGCCGACGTGTCCGTCGTTCCATCGATCTTCCCCGAGGCGTTTGGCATGGTCGCCGCCGAGGCCGCGGCGGCAGGATGCCCGCCGCTCGTCGCACGTCATTCGGGCCTCGCGGAGGTCGCTGCGGGTCTCGAGCAGGAGTACGGGGAGCCGTTCGCAACGCTTGCATCGTTCGCGTCCGACGACGTCGCCGACCTTCGCGCAAAGCTTGAGGCGATCCTTGCCCTGCCAGCGGCAGACCGTGCGCTGCTCAAGGAATCGGCGCGTCGCGCAGTCGTCGCACGGTGGTCGTGGGCTTCGGTGGCGGAACGCCTGCTCGCCTAACTGCGATTCCCCGGGCGCGTGCGGGGTAGCCTTCCGGCGTGGGCGAGGAACAGAAGCTCAGTCCAGCCGAGCAGCTCGCAGTTGCACGGCAGGCGTTTGAGGACGGCACCGACTTCACCCTCGCGGTCGAGGAGGAGTTCGCGCTGCTCGATCCCGAGAGTCGGGATCTTGTCAACCGCTTTGAGGAGCTTAAAGAGGCGGTAGTGGGCACGGCTCTCGAGCCGGACTTCATCGGTGAGCTGATCGCGTCCGAGGCTGAGGTTCGCACCGGCCGCTGCGAAGAGTTCGGCCAGGCTGCCGCCGCGATTGTCGAACGGCGCCGCCAACTGCATGAGATTGCGACACCCCTCGGTATCGAGCTCGCCTCAACAGGCGCGCATCCGTGGGCGCGATGGCAGGACCAACGCATCATCGACACGCCGCACTACCGCCGAAACGACGAGATCTTGCGGTACGTGGTGTGGCGCAACAACACCTTCGGGCTGCACGTCCACGTCGGCATCAAGGGTGGCGACCGCGCGATCGCCGTCTGCAATGCGCTCCGAAACTTCCTCCCCGAGATTCTCGCGTTCTCGGCGAGCTCGCCTCTGATCGAGAACGTCGATTCGGGCCTACACTCAGCCCGTTCGCAGGTGTTCACGAAGATGTTCCCGCGGTGCGGCATCCCCGATGCCTACGACGGTTGGCAGGGTTTTGAGGAGTACGTCGACTTCCTGTATCGCACGCGGTCGATCAACGAGCACACCCAGCTTTGGTGGAGCGTACGACCGCACCTTGCCTATCCGACGGTCGAGATTCGCATCGCCGACGGGCAGCCCGATGCCGCGGGCGCGCAGAGTCTCGCGGCGTTGGCCTACTCGATCGCGGTGCGCTGCGCCCGCGCACTCGACGAAGGCGAGCCGTTGCCCGAGCTGCCACACCGCTTGCTCGAAGAGAACTTCTGGCGCGCTATCCGGCACGGGCTGTCGGGTGAGCTGATCGACTTCGACCGCGGCGAGCCGATTGCCGCGCGCAAGCGCATCGAGCAACTCCTCGACTGGGTGGCCCCTGTCGCTGCCGAGACCGGTGCCGCGCCGTTCCTCACGATCCCTGAGCAGAACGCCGCCGAGCGCCAGATCGC
>CAIWTI010000193.1 GCA_903915545.1 uncultured Actinomycetes bacterium
GACACAACCGCGAGAACGCCGCTGCTGCTGTCGCCGCTGCTCGGGCCGCCGGGATCGATGATGAGGCGATCGCCGAGGCGCTCAGAACGTTCCCGGGCGTGAAGCACCGCCTCGAGCCCGTTGGCGAACGTGGGGGCGTCCGCTACGTCAACGACTCGAAGGCGACGAACGTTGCTGCCACCCGGCGTGCACTCGCCGCATATGCCGATGAACCGGTGCATCTCATCCTTGGTGGGTCGCTGAAGGGTGAGAACTACAGCCCGCTTCGCACCGAGATCGGACCGAACGTCGTGGCGATTCATCTGATCGGCGAGGCCGCCGAGGAGATCGCTGGCGCTCTCGCGGGCCTCGACTTTCACGACGACGAGACGCTTGAGGCAGCGGTCGCTCACGCCGCTCATCTCGCAAAGCCGGGCGAGGTCGTTCTCCTCAGCCCGGCGTGTGCCAGCTTTGACCAGTTCCAGAACTACGAGCATCGCGGCGAGGAGTTCCGCCGTCTCGTCGATTCGCTCTAGCGTCGCGTCGTTCGACTAGCGTGCAGCCGTGATCGCGATTCTCGGCATGGGTCTGTTGGGCGCCAACTTCTCGCGCGCGCTCATCGAGCGGGGCGAGACGGTGCATGTCTGGAACCGCACAGCGGAACGAGCGACGGCGCTTGAGGCGGAAGGCGCTGTGGCGTTCGCCAACGCAGCCGACGCTGTACGCGGCGCTGAGCGAGTACACATCGTGGTCTCCGACGATGCGGCAGTCGATTCGGTGCTGGCTCTCGCCGAGTGCGCTCCGGGAACGCTCGTGATCGACCACACGACGACCTCTACCCGCGGCGCGCTCGAGCGGACTGCGCGCACCGACATCGTGTATGTCCATGCGCCCGTGTTTATGGGGCCGCAGAACGCACGCGAGGCGACCGGTTTGATGCTCGTTTCGGGTCATCGCGACCGTGTCACGCGGGTTCGGCCGATCCTCGAGACGATGACGGGGACGCTGCTCGACATGGGCGAGCGGGTTGACGCCGCTGCGGGCTACAAGCTGATGGGCAACACGTTCCTGCTCGGGTACATCGGTGCGATGAGCGACCTGATGGCCCTCGGCAAGGCGCTCGACATTCCGACTGCCGAGGCGGTGAAGCTGCTCGAGCACTTCAACCCGGCGGCATCGGCGCCGGCTCGTTCTAAGGGGATTGCGGTAGGCGACTTTTCGAAGCCCTCGTGGGAGCTCGTGATGGCGCGTAAGGATGCGCGGCTCGTGCAGGAAGAGGTGGCGGCGACTGACGTTCGACTGACTGTGCTTCCCGGCGTTGCGGCGCGTATGGACGAGATGATCGAGCGCGGCCACAGCCATGAGGATTGGGCTGTGATCGCCAAAGACTCGCTCCTGTCCTAACGGGACAGCGCACCACTGTCCTTTTCGGATTTCCGGGGCGGGCAAAAAGACCCGTCACCAAACAACGCGTCCTGTCTCCGTACGCGTTGTCCCGCAACGGGTTGCCGACGGGCCGCGTCCCCAATAGCCACGTCCTGGGGACTGTCCCCAGGACAGGTCTGGTGGGGGCGCGTCGCAAGGAGTTCGGCTCTCGCGGGCGAAGTCCAGTTGGATGCGCAAAGGAGAGCTCGAGTCGAGAATTCTGATCCTCGTGACCCTTGCGCTCGTCGCGTTCGGGATCGTGATGGTCTACTCGGCCACGTCCGCGTCTGCCGCAGTCGGTGGCTCGAA
>CAIWTI010000194.1 GCA_903915545.1 uncultured Actinomycetes bacterium
ACGCCGAGGTGATCCAGCTCTACACCGAGCTCCTGCGCCGTCTCGGCGTGACGCAATGGAAGCTCCACCTGAACTCGATCGGCGACCCAAAGTGCCGCCCGGCGTACATTGAACGGCTGAACGCCTGGTTGGACGCGAACGAGCATCTGCTCGATGACGACGCCAAGCTCAAGCGGCAGACGAGCCCGTTGCAGGTGTTCGACGTCAAGAACCCGGCTGTCCGCGCGGCGCTCGCCGACGCACCGAAGATCGGTGAGAACCTCTGTGCGGAGTGTGAGGCGCACTTCGCGGCGGTCAAGAGCTACCTCGACGCGTACGGCGTGCCGTACACGCTCGATCCGACCCTGGTTCGCGGCCTGGACTACTACGCGAAGACGACGTGGGAGTTCATCGGCCCGATGGAGAACGAGAACTCGACGATCTCGGGTGGCGGCCGTTACGACGGCCTGCTCGAGGCGATCGGAGGCCCCGCGACTCCGGCCGTTGGCTTTGGCGCGGGGATTGAGCGGCTCACGCTTGCGATCGAGGCGGAAGGTGGCGCGGCGCCCGAGCGGGCGATCGATGTGTTCATCGCCAACGATGGCGCTGCCCGCGAGCGGATCCTGCCGGTGCTCGCAGAGCTTCGCCGCCGCGGACTTGCCTGCGACACCGACTACGCAGGCCGCTCGCTCAAGGGGCAGCTCACCCAAGCAGGGCGTCTGAATGCGCGGGTCACCGTCGTGGCCGGAGCCGACGCCGCAGTGGTACGCCGACGCGGTGAAGGTGAGCAGACGGTCGGTCTCGACGAGCTCCTCGATACCCTCACGTCATGACGACGTGGCGTGACATCCGTGGCAGCGCGCTGCGACCCTCCGACGAGGGTCGTTCCGTGACGGTTGCCGGTTGGGTTGCGCGTCGTCGCGACCACGGTGGACTCGTGTTCGTCGATCTGCGCGACGAGAACGGCGTCGTCCAGCTCGTGATCAACCCTGAGCAGAGCGCTGCTGCCGCCGATCGAGCGCACGAGCTGCGCAACGAGTTTGTCGTGAAGGCGGTTGGCACCGTTGTCCGTCGCGCAGCCGAGACCGTCAACCCGAACATGCCGACCGGTGAGATTGAGGTTCAGGTCGCCGACCTCGAGATCGTGTCGCGCTCGACCCCGCTGCCGTTCCAGCTTGAGGAAGAGGGCGTCGACGAGACGATCCGCATTCGGTACCGCTGGCTCGATCTGCGACGCGAGCGGATGCAACGGAACATCCGCACCCGGGCGAAGCTCGTGTCGATCATCCGCGCCGAAATGGACGGCGAGGGCTTCGTCGACATCGAGACGCCGATCATGGGCAAGCCAACCCCTGAAGGCGCACGCGACTTCCTGATTCCGACGCGGCTGCAGCCCGGCAAATTCTTCGCGCTCCCGCAGAGTCCGCAGATTTACAAGCAGCTGCTCGTGATGTCGGGATTTGAGCGTTACTACCAAATCGCCCGCTGTTTTCGCGACGAGGATCTCCGTGCCGACCGTCTGCAGGAGCTGACCCAGCTCGACATCGAGATGGCGTTCCCCGACCAGGAGTTTCTCTTTGCGCTGATGGAACGAATCGTCTCGCGCATCTGGCGCGAGTGCCGAGGCATCGAGCTGACAACGCCGTTCCCGCGGATGACGTGGGAAGACGCCGATCGCAAGTACGGCTCCGACAAGCCCGACCTTCGTTTTGGACTCGAGATCGAAGATGCCACCGAGATCACCCGCAGCTCCGAGTTTGGCGTGTTCGCCTCTGCTCCCTGCGTACGTTTCATTCGCGTTCCGCAGGAGCTCTCGCGCGGTGATCTCGCGAAGCTCGAAGAGGTTGCGAAGCAGTGGGGTGCCAAGGGTCTTGCCTACCTCGTCTACGACGAAGCGGGCGAGGTGCGGTCGCCGATCGCGAAGTTCTTGGGTGATGCAGAGCTGTCTGCGTTCGCCGGTGAGCCGGGATCGACCGTGCTGTTTGGCGCTGCCGAGCCGGAGCTTGTCTCCCGCGTGCTTGGCGCGCTGCGGCTGCACATCGGTCGCGAGCTCGGACTGATCGACGACACAGCCTGGAAATTCTGCTGGATCACCGACTTTCCGATGTTCGAGTGGGACGCCGACCTCAAGCGTTGGGACGCCGTCCATCACCCGTTCACGCGCCCGAATCCCGAGGGCGAGGCACTTCTCGACACTGATCCGGGTGCGGCCAAGGCGATTGCCTACGACCTCGTCGGCAACGGCGTTGAGCTTGGCGGCGGCTCGTTCCGCATCCACGAGCCTGAGCTTCAGTCGAAGGCGTTCTCGCTGCTCGACATCTCGCCCGAAGATCAACGGTCGAAGTTCGGCTTCCTGCTGGACGCGCTCTCGATGGGGGCGCCGCCCCACGGCGGCATCGCCTTCGGCATCGACCGCCTCGCCATGACGCTTCTCGACGAACCGGCGATTCGCGACACGGTCGCGTTCCCGAAGAATCAGGCCGGGATGGACCCGATGTCGGGCGCGCCAACGCGCCTCGAACAGCCTCAGCTCGACGAGGTCGGGATCACCGTCACGGTCGAAGAAGAGCCTGTCTAGCTTTCGCGCAGTTGTGCTCTCCGGTGGTGTAGGCATACTTGCAGCCAGGTTTCATCCTGCTAATGCCGAATACATCGGAAACGTAGGACGGGCCACACTCACATGTCGACACAGAATCCAGAGCAGCCGAGCGGTCTGACGTCTCTGCCGCAGCTTGAGAATCTCCCGTTTGCGGCGGAGGGTGGCTACGCGCCCGAGAAGGTGCGCGAGGCGTTCGACGCATTCCGGCGCCATTCGCTGCAGCTACAGGCCCAGATTCGTGTGCTTTAGGCAGCGGGTCGAAGCGGCCAGGCAGTTCCAAGTGGCCATGCCGTGCGTATGGACGCGCTGCACCTGATTCGTGCCGCCGCAGAATTTGCCGACGCGCTTGAGCGCGACGCCCAGACGGCTTCGGCCGTGCAGTTCCGGAAGGCAGAAGAAGACCTCCGCCACCGCGAGCGCGAGATTGCCGACAAGGAAGTCGAGCTGGAGAAGTTCCGCCAGGAGAGCGAGCGTCAGCGGGCCGAGCTCGTCAACGCGGCACGCAGCGAGTCGCGGGAAGTAATCGCGAACGCACAGCGCGACGCCGCCACCGAACTCCGCGAGGCCGAAGCCAAGGGCGCACGCCTCCTTGAGCAGTCACGCCACCAGGCAACTGAACTCACGAACGCCACGCGGGCCGAAGTCGAGCAGACGCTCGATTGGGCACGCAACCAGGCAAACGCGATCATCGCGCGCGCCCAGTAGGGTGCAGAGCAGCTGCTCAGCGCCGCCGGTCTCGGGCCGGATGCTGTCGCCGAGGTCTCCCAGAAGCTCGTCGAGGCCGTTCGACTCGCAACGACACCGCAGCCTCCGGCTCCGGCGGCACCAATCGCGGCAGTCGAGCCGACGGCCGAAGCAGAGACCGTCGAGTCGTCTGACGACGCCGGCGACGACACTCCGTCGGCCTAGTTCTCCTGTCTCGTTGCCGAATGGCACCGGTCGCCGGGCCGAACCGTTCTAAGATGAGCGTGTGAACGTTTTGCAACGTCCGCTGCTGAGGTTCCTCACGTGGGTTGGCTTCCTGATCCTTGTCGCGATCGTCGCGGTCGTCGCAGGACTCCACGGAGTGAGCATCGCGATCGTCGAAGGCATCGCGTGGGTGGTTGTTGCGGCGATCGAGTTCTGGATCGCGCGACCGCGGTCGGAGCGACGCGTTGTTGTGCCGTCGATCCCGGGGCTCGTCCCCGATCCACTCGCTGCGAGCGGGCCAACCGTCCGTGTCCTCGGGCGTGATGACGACGATGTCTCCTTCGAATGGATGACCGAAGAGATCGACGCTGAGCTCCCCGATTACGACCTGGGTGAGGCGCTTCCTGACCTCAACACGATCGTGCTGCCGGAACCGGAGATCGAGGAGTCTGCGCCCGTCGAAGCACTCGCCGAGGAAATCGAGCCTGAGCTCGAGACGGAGCCCGCGTACGAGGCTGAGCCAGAACCGATCGCGCCGCTTGCCGCCGTCCCCGACCTCGCACCCGAGCCGGAGCCCGAACCCCAGCCGGAGCCCGAGCCCGTCGCGGAAGTCGTCCCGCTCTGGGCCGGCGCGCTTACCGGCGGTCAGCCGGTGCAGTGGAACGTCTGGAGCCTGGAACACGCCGTCAAGGAACACGCACCCGACGACATTGAGCTTGGCTACATGGTCGTGTACCTCCGCGACTTCGCCACGCCTGACGGGATGTTGCCGATCGACTTCGACTCGCTCGTCCGCGAGTCATTCGGCCACGTGCTCGCTCTCAGTCGCGCGTAGCGCGCCGCTCGGGCATACGGGTGTCCCGACCCCGCCGCCAACTGCGCCCGTGTGAACCTGGCAAGCCAGGTGGGTGCCGGGCAAGCCTCCAGTCAAAGACCGGGACTCGACTCCAGCTCCCTTTCACGTAGCGTTGGTTCTACATGGTGCGCAGCGATACGCACGGGGTCGGACACCCACCGGCACTGTAGCGGCGCCCCACCAGCAGCTGGCGCACTCGTTCGGGTGCGGGCACGCGGCTACGCTCACGCGATGGGTGGTCGTATTCGCGAGCTGTTTGGTGACGCGTCGAAGGACGGCGACTGGGCGGCTGTGCGGCTCCGTGTGCGCGGCCAGACGATCGTCGCGGCCGATGCGCCCGGCCTCTCACGAGACCTCGTTGGCCTGACGTTGCTCGAGGCTGCCGCCGTACCGGGCGAGCGCCTCGCGGGCGATGCCTTGGCAAACGCGATCTCGACCTCGATCCGGCTGCCAGCTGACCCACGGCGGGTCGCAGTGGCGATGAGTGGTGGGGTCGACAGCGGTGTGGCGCTGCTGCGTTCGCTGCCGAACGCTGTGGGTGTGACGCTTCGCCTGTGGCTCGATCCTGCAGGGCCCGACTCCGAGCGCGCCTGCTGCTCGCCTGACGCTGTGATTGCAGCGCGGCAGTCGTGCCACGCGCTTGGCATCCCGCACATCACGATCGATGCGCGCGAGCGGTTCCGCAAGGCGATCGTCTCACCGTTTGTTGCCTCGTACGCGCGTGGTGAGACGCCCAACCCGTGCACGCGCTGCAACGACAGCTTCCGTTTCGACGAGCTGCTCTCGTTTGCCAATCGCATCGGTGCCGCGAAGCTTGCGACCGGTCACTACGCCCAGATCGTCGAGCGCGACGGAACGCTGGCCCTTGCTCGCGGGCTCGACGAGGCGAAGGACCAGACCTACATGCTCGCCGGGCTCAAGCCCGAGCAGCTCGCACGCATCACGTTTCCGCTCGGCACCTCGACGAAGACTGAAATCCGTGCCGAGGCCTCTGCGGCCGGCCTTGCGGCGGCCAAGCGAGCCGAGAGCCAGGAGGCCTGTTTCCTCGCGGGCGGCGACTACCGCGACTTCCTGACGCGGCAGGGTCTTGTCGCAGCACCCGGCGCGATCGTCGACGGCGAGGGCAACGAGGTCGGGGAGCACGATGGCTTCTGGCGCTTTACGCCGGGCCAGCGACGAGGGCTCCGCGTCTCGGCGGCCGAACCGCTCTACGCGATCTCGACCGAGCCCCGCACGAACGCCGTTGTTGTCGGGCCTCGCGAGGCGCTCGCTCGCACCGAGGTGCGCGTTCGCGGGCGCCTGAGTCCCGGCACGAACCGGGTCGAGGCGAAGCTTCGCTACCGCTCACCCGCCGTGCCCGCAACGGTCGAGCAGACACCGTCGGGGTTCCGGCTGCACCTCGATGAGCCGGCCTACGCCGTTGCACGGGGCCAAGCTGCGGTGCTCTACGCCGACGGCACTGTCGTAGGCTCCGGCGTCATCACGGGTGCCTCCCGGTAGCATCGCATCGTGCTCGTTGCTCTCACCACCGGGGATGTCGCAAACATTGCGTTCGCGATCTTCCTGCTCGCGGTCGGCCTCGGCCTTGGCTACTCGTTCTTCCGGCTCGCCGGAGCGTTCGGGCGTCTGGCCTCGCTGATCCGCGGCACGGAGCGAGAACTCCTGCCGGTGATCACCAAGGTCGGCGGCTCCGTTGACCGCGTCAATCAGCAACTCGACAAGCTCGACGAGGTGACCGATAGCGCCGTCGACGCCGTCGAAGCGGTCGATTCGGCTGTGCGCACCGTCAGCTTTGCGGTGAAGCGGCCGATCCAGAAGGCAACCGGTCTCACCGCGGGGATTTCCCACGGCTTCGCCACGCTGCGCACCAAGCGCAACGTGAAGAGCGCGATGGCGAGCGCCAAAGAGGCGGCAGCCCGGCGCGAAGCCGACCTCGAAGAAGAACTCCGTCGCACCCGCGACTAGGCAGCAGCCTCCCCGCCTACACTGACGCCGTGCGGACGACTGCGGAACTGCGAGAAGGGTTTCTGCGCTTCTATGAGGAGCGCGGCCATCTCCGCGTACCGTCGCACCCGCTGATCCCGCCGGCGGACGATCCGTCGACGCTCTTCATCGTCGCGGGCATGCAGCAGTTCAAGCCGTATTTCCTCGCGATCAAGCAGCCGCCATCGCCACGGGTCGTGAGCGTGCAGAAGGTGCTGCGGGCCGGCGGCAAGGACACCGATCTTGAAGATGTCGGCCGCACCGACCGCCACTGCTCGTTCTTCGAGATGCTCGGGAACTTCTCGTTCGGTGACTACTTCAAGGACACGGCCGTCGAGAACGCGTGGGAGTTCGTCACAAACCACATGAAGCTCGATCCCGATCGGCTCTGGGCAACCGTCCATGAAGGCAACCCGACGCTCGGGCTCGCCGAGGACTCGGTCGCGGTCGAGGCCTGGAAGCGCGTCGGCATTCCGGCCGACCGGATCATTCGCCTCGGCAAGGACAACTTCTGGCAGGCAGCCGATACCGGCCCTTGTGGCCCGTGTTCGGAGATCTTCTTCGACCGCGGCCCCGAGCATGGCTGCGGGCGCGACACGTGCGCGCCTGGCTGCGAGTGCGATCGCTACATGGAGTTCTACAACCTCGTCTTCATGGAGTACGACCTGCGCCCGGGCAACGAGCTCGTGCCGCTGCCGGCCCAGAACGTCGACACGGGCCTCGGCCTCGAGCGAGGCGCCTGCCTGCTGCAAAACGTCGACTCGGTGTTCGACACCGACGGCTTCCGGCTGATCATGGATTGGGTCGAGTCCGAGTCGGGCGTCGCCTACGGCACCGATCCGGTTTCCACGAAGGCGCACCGCGTGCTTGCCGATCACGGCCGCGCGATGTCGTTCCTGATCGCCGACGGCGTGACGCCGGGCAACGAAGGGCGTGGCTACATCTGCCGTCGCATCATTCGTCGCGCGGTGCAGCACGGCCAGCGGATCGGCCTCGACCGGGTCTACCGGCTGACCGAGGTCGTGATCGCACAGATGGGTGACGCGTACCCCGAGCTCAAGGAGCACGCGGCGCAGATCGCCGAGGTCGTGCGCGTCGAAGAGGAGCGCTTCCGTGAGACGCTCGCCCGCGGGATGAAGGAGTTCGACGAGCTCGCAAGCAAGCCGGGGATCTCTGGCGATGAGGCGTTCCAGCTCGCAGCGACCTTCGGCTTCCCGATCGAGCTCACGGTTGAGCTCGCCGAAGAGCGCGGCCAAGCGGTCGATGTCGACCGGTTCCGCCAGCTGATGGAAGGCCACCGCGAGGTGTCGCGCGGGTCGAACGAGAAGTCCGACCTGCAGCGCGCAGCCGATTTTGGGCGCGACACGGGCTTCACCACCGAATTTGTTGGCTACGAGAAGACCGATGTGCTCACTGAGCTCGGCGCATTCGAAGATCTCGGCAACGGCACGTTCCTGGCGAAGCTGCGTGAGTCGCCGTTCTATCCCGACGGCGGTGGTCAGACGACCGATGCGGGCGAGCTGATCCACGAGGGAACAGGCGCAGTTGCGTCGCTCAAGGCGGCCTACCGCTTTGGTGACGACCAGGCACTGGTGTTTGAGGGCAGCGGCTTTGCTGCTGGCGATCGTGTGCGCGCGCTCGTGCCGTGGACCGTGCGCCACCCAACGCAGGCAAACCACACCGCGACGCACCTGTTGCAGGCGGCGCTTCGCGAGGTGCTCGGCGACCACGTGAAGCAGGCCGGTTCGTCGGTGCGTCCCGACAAGCTTCGGTTCGACTACACCCATACCCAGCAGCTGACTGCCGAGGAGCGCGAGCGCATCGAGCGGCGCGTCAACGAGCGGATCTTCGAGGCGATCCCGGTGCGCACGTACCAGACCCCGATCGAGGAGGCCCGCAAGCTCGGCGCGATGATGCTCTTCGGCGAGAAGTACGGCGACATCGTCCGCGTCGTCGAGATCGGCGAGGCGTCAACTGAGCTTTGCGGCGGCACGCACGTCCGCTCGACGGCTGAGATTGGCTCGTTTGCGATCGTGAGTGAGAGCTCGGTCGGCTCGGGGGCACGGCGTATCGAGGCCGTCACGGCGGGCGAGGCGTGGTCGTACCTCCACGGGCGCTCGCGTGAGCTCGACGCGATGCGCGTCGAGCTGGAGCAGGCTCGACGCGAGGCCAAGAAGCCGAAGAAGGCTGAGGTCGCCGTCGATGTCGAACCGCAGGTGACGACGCTCAGCGGCATCAACGTGATCGTCGAGCTGATTGAGGGCATCGACGCCGATGCGCTCCTCGACCTGTCGGATCGCTTCAAGCAGAAGTACGCGCCTGCCGCCGTCGTGCTCGGCGCACGTCACGAGGGTCAGGTGAGCCTGGTCGCGAACTTCGATGACTCGGTGGTGCCAAAGATCAAGGCGGGCGATGTCGTGAAGGAGATCGCTGCGATCGTCGGGGGCGGCGGTGGCGGCCGGCCGAATATGGCACGGGCCGGCGGCAAGAACCCCGAGGCGCTTCCCGAAGCAATCGCGCGCGCCCGGCAGCTGCTGGAGTCGGCGCTCGGGTGACCGGCGCGACGCCGTGAAGGTGCTCGCGCTCGACTACGGCTCGGCTCGCACGGGCGTCGCTGTCTCCGACCCGAGCGGCATGCTCGCACGTCCTGTGACGATCGTTCAGCGCGTGAAGACGCAGAAGGGACGTGCCGAGCTGCTCCAGGTGATCGCGGCCGAGGAGCCCGAGCTTGTCGTTGTTGGCCTGCCGCTGACGCTGCGCGGCGACCGCGGCGAGCAGGCGGTTGAGACCGAAGCGTTCGTGGCTGATCTGCGCCGCGCGATCTCGGTTCCTGTCGAGCTGTGGGATGAGCGCTTTACAAGCGTCCTTGCTGGTGGCGACGACGCGCGGGCCGCCGCCCACCTTCTATCGGGGTACCTGGAATGGAAGAACTCGAGACCGTCCTCGTAGACCGGCTGCTTCTTCGGCGTCGACGAAAGCGCCGTCGCGGCGGCCTGTTTGCGGTTGCGATTGCGATCGCCGTTGCGGCGGGGTACTTCGGGCTGACGCGTCACCACGCGTCGCCACCCCCGCCACCGCCGCCGCCGACACCGTTTCGCGTGATCTTCCCGGAGGGCTTCACGCGCGCGCAGATGGCGGAGCGTGTTGGGCAGGTCGCGAAGATCGCGAATCGCGAAGGACGGGGGAGGGTGCACCTCTCCGCTGCCGGGTATCTCGCGGCCAGTCGTAATGCCGTGGTGCCATGCGTCGGCACGAAGAAGCAGGCGAACCTTGAGGGGTTCCTCTTCCCGGCGACCTACGACTTCCTGCCCGCCACGACGAATCGCCAGCTCGTGCGAGCGCAGATCAAGGCGTTCTGTGCCGTCTGGGTGCGGCTCGATCTCGCCTACGCGCACAAGAAGAACCTGACGGCGTACGACATCCTGCGGATCGCCTCGATGATTGAACGCGAAGCTGCGGCGCCGGTCGAGCGCCCGCTCGTTGCCGCGGTGATCTACAACCGCTTGCACCTGCGGATGCCGCTCGGGATCGACGCGACGCTGCGGTACGGCCTCGAAATTCCGCCGACACAGTCGATCTTGCAGTCGCAGCTTGCGAGCGCAACCCCCTACAACACGCGCCGTTTCGCGGGCCTGCCACCGACGCCGATCGCAAACCCGGGGTTGCCGTCGATCGAGGCCGCGGCGCATCCCGCGCACGTGAACTACCTCTACTACGCACGCAAGCCTGGGACGAACCGGCAGTTTTTCACAGCGAGTTCCGCGGCCTTCAACCAGTTCCTCGCAGCGAACGGCTACGGCGCGCACTGAGCGGCGCGTCGGCAGACTTCCCGCGATGACGACGCACGTTGCTCTGCTTGGCCATCCGGTCTCGCACTCGCGCTCACCGCGCATGCAGAACGCTGCTTTTGCTGCGGCCGGGCTCGATTGGCACTACGAGGCGATCGATACCGAGGATCCGCTCGCGACGATCGCTGAGCTGCGTGCGCGTGGCTTTGCAGGGTGCAACGTGACGATTCCCCATAAGCAGACGGTCGTGGCGGCGTGCGACGAGGCAGAAGGCGACGCGGTCAACACGCTCGTCTTCCGTGACGGACGCGTGCTGGGTTTCAACACCGACAAGGAGATCCTTGCGGGCGTGAATGCGAAGGCCGCCTGCCTGATCGGGGCCGGCGGAGCGGCGCTCGCCCTCGGGACGGCGCTCCCGGCCGGCACGCGCATCTACACCCGTAGTGGCGACTGGCCGCCACGTTCGGATGGGTGCGACCTGATCGTGAATGCCACGCCGATTCGTGACGAGGTGCTCGTTGAGCTTCGGGCCGACCAGACCGTCGTCGACCTCGCCTACTCCGGCGACGATGCCGAAACAGCGCTGATTGCCGCCGCGCGAGCGCTTGGCTGCACGGTCATCGACGGCCTCGAAGGGCTTGTTCGCCAGGGCGCAAAGAGCTTCGAAATCTGGACGGGCGTGTCTGCGCCGATCGACGTGATGCGGGCTGCTGCCCGCGAACCGCGCTGACCCTCGGCGGGAGTAACTACCCTTGAAGGCGTGACCCTTCGTCTCTCCACCGCTGGCGAATCGCACGGCCCTGCGCTCGTCGCGATCATGAGCGGCCTGCCGGCGGGCCTTGAGCTCGACCGCGAGGCCATCGATCGTGACCTGAAGCGTCGCCAGGAAGGCTACGGCCGGTCACCGCGCCAGCAGATCGAGCAGGATCGCGTCGAGGTGTTGGCTGGCCTTCGCCAGGGCCGCACGCTCGGTACGCCGCTCGCGCTCGTTGTGCGCAACAACGACCACAAGAATTGGACGTGGGGGATGAACCCTTGGCAGCCCGAGGGTGAGCCGCACGGCAAAGGAACGAAGGCCGTAACGCTGCCGCGCCCGGGCCACGCTGACCTCCCCGGTGTCCTCAAGTACGACCACGACGATGTGCGGAACTCGCTTGAGCGCGCATCGGCTCGCCACACCGCGGTTCACGTTGCGGTGGGTGGAGTCGCTAAGGCGATGCTCGCGACAATCGGCATCACCGTTGAAGGCAGCACCGTCGACGAGCCGCACCTGAAGGAGCGCATCGACGAAGCGCGCAAGGCGCGTGACACCGTCGGAGGCGTGATCGAAGTTCGTGCCCGCAACGTGCCGGTTGGACTTGGCTCGTATGCAGAGAAGGACGATCGTCTCGACGCACGCCTTGCCTTCGCGCTGATGGGCATCCAGGCAGTCAAAGGTGTCGAGATCGGTGATGGCTTCGCGCTCGCCGACATGCTCGGCTCCGAGGCGCACGACGAGCTTCGCCCCGGCTTCACGCGCGACACGAATCACGCGGGTGGCTTGGAAGGCGGCATCTCGAACGGCGAGGAGATCATCATTCGCGCCGCGATGAAGCCGCTGCCGACCTTGATGAAGCCCCTCGCGTCCGTCGATCTCGAGACACACGAGGCTGGCCTGGCGCTCGTCGAGCGTTCCGATGTCGCTGCGGTTGAGGCCCTCGCGGTGATCGCTGAAGCGGCGGTTGCGTGGGAGCTTGCGCGCACCGCGCACGAGAAGTTTGGTGGCGATTCGATTGGCGACTTTGTCGCCGCGCATCGCGCCTACGTCGAGCGCATCGCCAACCGGTAGAGCCGATGGCCGATCACGCCCTGCATCGGCACGTCGTGCTCGCCGGGTTCATGGGATCCGGCAAGACAACGCTCGGCCGTGACGTCGCACGACGCTTGGGTCGCTCGTTTCTCGACGTCGACAAGGTGATCGAAGAGCAGACCGGGCGAAAGATCGCCGAGATCTTCGCGACCGAAGGCGAAGCCGCGTTCCGCGAGCTTGAGACGCGAACCGTGCGTGCGCTGCTCGACTCGCGTTCGAACACCGTGATCTCGCTTGGTGGTGGCGCTGTGGCACAAGAGGCGACACGCCAGGCGCTGAAAGAGGCGTTTGTCGTGCACATCCCCGTCGAGGTTGGTATCGCGTGGTCGCGCGTGCGCAACAGCGACCGCCCACTGGCCCGCGATGAGGCGATGTTCCGGCAGCTCTATGCCGAGCGGGCGCCGCTCTACGACGCCGTGGCTGATGCGCACGCTGACGACGTCGACGGCATCGTGTTGGCGGCTGGAGGCATTCACTTTGAGGATGGAGCGCTCGACAAGCTGAACGAGCTCGTGCACGGCTCAGGCCCTGTCGTTGTTGTGAGCGACGAGAACGTCTGGGGCTACTACGCCGAGCGGGTGAAGGCGAGTCTCGGCGACCGGATCGCCCACACGTACATCCTCGAGCCGGGCGAGGCTTCGAAGTCGCACCAGGTGCTCGATCGGCTCTGGAACGCGCTGCGCGTCGATCGCGGCGCCACCATCGTTGCCATCGGTGGTGGCTGCGTCACCGATGTCGCGGGCTTCGTTGCGGCCACCTATCTGCGTGGCATCTCGTGGGTCTCGGTGCCAACGTCACTCGTTGGCCAGGTCGATGCGGCGATCGGTGGGAAGACGGCGATCGACATCGCGGGCGGCAAGAACCTGATCGGCTCGTTCCACTGGCCCACGCGCGTTGTGATCGACGAGCAGCTCCTTGCGACGTTGCCCGAGCGCGAGCAGCGCCAGGGCCTCGCTGAGCTCGTCAAGACGGAGATCCTCGCCAACCGCACGCTTGGCGTTCGCGGTGCCGCTGCGTACAAGGCGGGCATCTGCCTGCAGGATCCCTACGACCACGGCCCGCGTCGCTGGCTGAACCTCGGCCACACCTTCGCGCACGCACTTGAGGCTGCGGCGGGGTACGAGCTGACCCACGGCGATGCAGTTGCGCTCGGGCTCCTCGCCGCACTGCGGCTCTCGGGACGCGACACGGCGCTCGTCGAGGAGCGGCTCAACCCGCAGCCGGTGTCAGTCGACATCGACCGTGCGTTCGAAGCGCTGCTGCGCGACAAGAAGAGCCTTGGCGGCGAGATCAATCTCGTCCTGCTTGGCCCCGACGGGCCGATCGTCGAACCTCGCCCCGCAGACGTCGTCCGTGTCGAACTTGCACGGCTGATCGCGTAGGCTCACACCATGCAAGTACTCTTTCTGAACGGTGTAAATCTGAACACGCTCGGCAAGCGCGACCCGACGATCTACGGGACGCTGACGCTCAACGAGCTCGAGACCCAGATCTACACCTGGGGCCACGCGCTCGGTCTCAGCGTTCGCTGCCGCCAGTCCAACCATGAGGGCGAGTTCATCGGCTGGATCCACGCCGCGCTTGGCGAGATGGATGGCGTTGTCGTCAACCCGGGTGCCTGGTCGCACTACGCGTACTCGATCCGTGACGCGCTCGACATCCTGACGGTGCCGATCGTCGAAGTCCACCTCTCGAACATCCATGAGCGCGAGGAATGGCGCCATCACACGGTGATCGAGGACGTCGCAACGCACCGGATCGTTGGCAAGGGCGCCCAGGGCTACAAGGAAGCGCTCGAATTCATCGCGCAAGGGGGAGTGGCATGACGAGATTGGCGACGCTCGAGGCACGGCTCGATGGCCCGCTGCTGATCACGAACCTGATCAACATCCGCTACCTCACAGGCTTCGAGGCGTCCAACGCCGCGCTGCTCGTGGCGCCGGGCGATACGCCCAAGCTCTACACCGACTTTCGCTACATCGAGGTGGCGCGTGCGACGCCCGGGGTGGATGTCGTGCTCTCGAAGCGCTCGATCCTGTCTGAGCTCGCAGCGTCCCTCAAGGGGACGCTGGCCTTCGAGGCATCGGCGCTCCCATATGCGCAGTTCGAGGTGCTTGGAGGCGGCGGACTGATCCTCAAGCCGACGACGGGCATCGTCGAAGCGCTCCGGGCGATCAAGGACGAGAGCGAGATTGCGGCGATCCGGCACACGGCACTTGCCGCTGAGCGCGCGTTCGAAGCACTGACGGCTGACACGTTCGTCGGTGCGAGCGAGAAGGAAGTCGCGTGGCGCCTCCATCAGCTGCTGCATGCCCACGGCGCCGACAACCCGGCGTTTGAGAGCATCGTCGCGGGTGGCCTGAACGGCTCCAAGCCGCACGCAACGCCGTCCGACGACATCATTCCGGCCCACACGCTCGTGACCGTCGACTGGGGCGCCGTCATCGATGGTTACTACTCCGACTGCACGCGCGCACTCGCAACAGGAGATCTCCCCGACGAGCTCGCGCGCATCTACGACGTCTGCTTGCAGGCGCAGATCGCGGCGTGTGAGGGGATTCGCCCGGGTATGACCGGTGTCGAGGCCGATCGCGTTGCGCGCGAGGTGATCGAGGAGGCCGGCTACGGCGATCACTTCGGCCACGGGCTCGGTCACGGCGTCGGATTGGAGATCCACGAGGCACCGCGGCTCTCGACCGAATCACCCGACACCGTCGAGGTCGGCCAGATCGTGACGATTGAGCCGGGCATCTATCTGCCGGGTGTTGGCGGCGTCCGAATCGAAGATCTCGCGGTGGTTCGCGAGCACGGTCTTGAGCTGCTCACGAGCTTCCCCAAAGAGCTCGTGACGGTCAGCTGACGCGTGACACCCTGAATCCCGGCTAGACTCCCCCGCCGATGGCTGAGGTCGTTTCCACAAACCAGTTTAAGAACGGCATGCACATTGAGCTCGAGGGCCAGACATGGCGCATCGTCGAGTTCCAGCATGTGAAGCCGGGCAAGGGCGGTGCGTTCGTTCGCACCAAGCTGAAGTCGCTTACGTCGGGCTCGGTCGTCGACAAGACGTTCCGTGCTGGCGAGAAGTTCGAGCGCATCCGGACAGAGAACCGCAACATGCAGTACCTCTACGACGACGGCGCCGACGTCATCTTCATGGATGAGGACACGTTCGAGCAGCTGTCGCTGCCGCGCACCATGGTTGAGGATGCGCTTGAGTTCATGCAGGCGTCCGAGACCTACCAGGTGCTGTTTGTCGGCGGCGATCCGTCGGGTATCGACCTGCCTGCCTCTGTTGTCCTTGAGGTCACCGACACTGAGCCGGGTGTGAAGGGCGACACCGTCTCGAACGTGACCAAGCCTGCAACGCTCGAAACGGGTGCTGTGGTGCAGGTGCCGCTGTTTGTGAACATCGGCGACAAGGTCAAGGTCGACCCGCGCGAAAAGCGCTACATCAGCCGGGCCTGAACACCTCCCGTCCACGTGTAGGGCTGCCCGCTCCGCACGGTAAGGTCTGAGCCGCGTGCCGAAGCTCGTCGACACCTCCATTCGCGTTATCTCGCAGGAACCTCTGGCGGGAGCGATCCCGACCGCCCAGGTGCTGCACCTCGCTGAGGTGCTCGATCGCGCGGGTTTCGCCTATCTCGAGGTGTCGGGTGGCGGAACGTTTGATGCGGCTGTGCGCCGGGGCGTCGAGAGCCCGTGGGAGCGCATCCGAGCGATCAAGGCGCGCACCACGACGCCGCTTGCCCTTGCGATTCGTGGCCGCTTCCTCGTTGGCAACCGTCCGCTTCCTGACGAGCTCGTGCGCCGCTTCGTGCTGTGCGCCGCGCAGAGCGGGATCACCGTGTTCCGTCTGCACGATCCGCTGAACGACGTCGAGAACCTGCGCGTTGCTGCTGCCGCCGTCCACGAGGCCGGTGGCGAGCTTGAGGCTGGCCTGCTCTACGGCTCGAACAGGCACGAAGCGCTGATCGAAGCTGCTCGTCGCCTGCCGGAGCTGAACCCGGTGCGGATCCTGCTCGACGATCCTGCAGGCCTGCTGCAGCCCCATCGCGCTGGCCAGCTCGTGAAGGAGCTCGGCGAAGTGTCGGGCCTTCCCGTTGGCCTCTACGCCCAGGGCGCCGGTCGCAACGGTCTGTCGGTTGCAATTGAGGCTGCTCGTGCGGGTGCCGATCTCGTCGGGTCGGCGATCTATCCGGTCGCCCTCGCTGGCAGCCGGGTGACGGGTGAGTCTGCGGCCGAGGCGTTTGCGGGCATTGGCGCCGACTCGGGTGTCGACATTGACGTTCTGTGGGAAGCAGCGGAGCTCGTCGATGAGTACATCGGCGACACGACGGTCGCGCCTCTTTCGCCGCGGATCGCGGTTCGCTCGGCCCGTCTGCGGATTCCGGTCGGCATCGTCGCCGCGATCGACACGCAGCTGCGCGCCCGTGATGAGCGCAGCCGCCTCGACGAAGTCTTGGCCGAAGTTGAGCGCGTCCGCACCGAAGTCGGTTCGCCGCCGCTGGCCGCGCCGATCGGAACGATCGTCGCCTCGCAGGCCCTCGTCAACGTTCTCTCGGCAAGCCGGTACTCGACGATCGTCGACGAGCTCCAGGATCTTGTTTCGGGCCGCTACGGCAAGACACCCGGGCCGATCGATCCTGCCCTCACGCGCGCGGTCGAGCACCTCGGTGCACACGATGCTGGCCCGGAGGAAGTTGATTTCGAAGCGATCCGCCGTGACGCCGAAGGTCTCGCAGCGAGCGAAGAGGAGCTCCTGCTGCTCGCGCTGTTTGGCGCCGACGCCGAGCCGCTCCTGCGTTCGATCCGCGAGCGTGCGGGCGGCTTCGAGACGCTCGGTGCCCAGGGCGTCGACCAGGGTCGCGCCGATCGCATCCGCTCGGTTGTCGACATCGTCCAGGAGACGGGCGTCGGCGAAATCACGATCGAAGAAGATGGCACCCGAATCTCCGTTCGTCGCACCGTTTCGTCGGGTGCGGCGGCCCCGGTGGCAATTCCAGCTGATGCTGCTGCCGAGCTCGACGCGCCGATCTCGGCGCCGCGGCCGTCTGGCCTTGTCCGGGTCGAGAGTCCGATGGTCGGCACCTTCTACCGCAGCCCGCAGCCGGGCGAGCCTCCGTTCGTCGAGGAAGGCGAGGCGGTGTCACCCGGTCAGACGCTTTGCATCCTCGAGGCGATGAAGCTGATGAACGAGGTGAAGGCGGAGATCGAAGGGATCGTGCGGACGATTCACGTACAAAACGGCGAGGCCATTGAGTACGGTCGCCTGCTGTTCGAGATCGAGCCGGTCAGCGGCCCGCCGTCTCTCTGATGTTCACGCGCGTCCTCGTCGCCAACCGCGGGGAGATCGCCGTCCGCGTCATTCGCGCGCTGCATGAGCTCGGGATCGAGGCTGTCGCGGTCTACTCGACTGCCGACAAGGATGCGTTGCATGTGCGCCTTGCCGATCACGCCGTGTGCGTGGGCCCGCCGTCAGCAACCGACAGCTACCTGAAGATTCCATCGATCATCGCCGCGGCTGTGAACTCCGGCTGTCAGGCGGTTCATCCGGGGTACGGCTTCCTCGCCGAGAATCCGAGCTTCGTGGATGCGTGTGTCGATAACGACCTCGTGTTCATCGGCCCGACGGCGAAGGTGATGGCGTTGATGGGCGACAAGATCTCGGCCCGGGTTGCGGCACGGGACGCTGACGTGCCGACCGTGCCGGGCACCGAGGGCGCTACGACGCTCGCGCAGGCCCGCGAGGCCGCCAAGGAGATCGGCTACCCGATCCTGCTCAAGGCCACCGCTGGCGGTGGCGGCAAGGGCATGCGGCTCGTTCGCGCCGAGAATGAGATCGAGGACGCGTTCGGTGCTGCCTCGGGCGAGGCTGGCGCGGCGTTTGGCGATGCGACGCTCTACGTCGAGAAGGTGATCAACCCGGCGCGCCACGTTGAGATCCAGGTGATGTGCGACCACCACGGGAACGTCCTCACCCTCGGCGAGCGCGAGTGCTCGATCCAGCGTCGCCACCAGAAGCTGATTGAGGAGACGCCGTCGCCGGCGCTCACGCCTGAGCTGCGCGAAGAGATGGAGTCGGCTGCGGAGCGCGCATGCCAGGCAGTGGGCTACAGGAACGCAGGCACCTTCGAATTTCTCTTCGGCCCCGACGGCCGCTTCTCGTTCATCGAGTTGAACGCCCGCCTGCAGGTCGAGCACCCCGTGACCGAGATGTGCACGGGCATCGACCTCGTGCGCACCCAGGTTGAAGTCGCCGCAGGCGCGAAACTGGAGATCTCAGGGCGGGCGCCGCGGCGTGGCCATTCGATCGAGATCCGCATCAACGCTGAGGATCCGGCTGCCGACTTCCGCCCGTCGCCGGGGACGATCACGAAGTTTCGTCCGCCGCTCGGGCCGGGTGTTCGTGTCGACACGTTCGTCGAGGAGGGCGGCATGATCCCGCCGTTCTACGACTCGATGATCGCCAAGCTCGTGGTGTGGGCCGAGGATCGCCACGCGGCGATCGAGCGCGCGCTGCGGGCGCTCGACGAGCTCGTGATCGAAGGGATTCCGACGACGCGCGAGGTCGCGATGCAGGTGCTTCGGAGTGAACAGTTCCGCAGCGGCGTCTACTCGACCGACACACTGGCAGAACTGATGGAGTCGGCATGAGTCTTGTGATCGCCAACGAGCGCGGCAGCGTGACGTTTGCCGACGATGTGATCGAGGCGATTGCGGTGCGTGCAGCTGAAGGTGTTGCTCGCGTGAAAGTGCGCCGTCGACGCTCGGTCGATATCGCCGGGTCGCGTGTGAAGCTGCACCTCGACGTTGCGCGCGGCGACGCGCCGCTTACCGAGATTGGTTCACAGGTACAGACCGCCGTGCGCGAGGCGTTCTCGACCCACCTCGACCGGTCGTTCCTCGTCGAAGTCGCGATCGAGGAGCTGCGGTGATCTCCCGTCGGCAGGCTCGGCGGCAGGCGCTCTTGCTGCTCTACCAGTGGGATCTCTCGGGCAATCCGATCGGTTCGCAGTTCGCCGGCGACCTTTCCCCGTGGGCAAAGGAGTTGGCGCTCGATGTGTCTGCCCATGCGGAAGAGCTGGATACGCGCATTACGGCGGCATCGGAGGGGTGGACAGCCGATCGGCTTGGAGTCGTCGAGCGCAGCTCGCTGCGCGTGGCAATCCGTGAGCTTCAGCTGCGTGAGGTGCCAGCCGAGGTAGTGATCAGCGAGGCCGTTGCGTTCGCGAAGCGGTACGCGTCGGAGGATGCGGCTCGCCTTGTAAATGGAATCTTGGGACGCATTCAACGCGAGGAGGCGGTGGCAAAGTGAGCGCGGATGAGTCGTTGAACAAGGCAGAGGATCTGCTCGCCCGGCTTGAAGCTGCGCGCGGCCGGCTGGAAGCGACCGAAGATCCGGACGCAGCGATCGAGCTCTTGCAGGAGCTCTCCGATCTCGCACGCGAGGTCGAGGCCGAGCTTCAGCGGGCCCGGCGTGCCGCCGAGGCCGATGCCGCAGGATCCTGACGCCCTGCGCGAGCTTGTCGAGGCGTTCCTCGGCGAGCTTCCGTTCGATGGCGTGCTCGAACCGCTTGCGGCTCCGATGCGTCACTCGTTGGGTGGCAAGCGCGTGCGGCCGGTGCTGGCACTCGCGGTTGGCGAGGCGCTTGGCGCGGACACAGCGACGGTGCTCCCTGCGGCTGCGGCAGTTGAGCTTGTGCATTCGTTCTCGCTCGTACACGACGACCTGCCGTCGCTCGATAACGACACCGAGCGCCGCGGGCGCCCGACGGTCTGGGCCGCCCATGGCGAGGCGACGGCGATCCTCACGGGTGATGCCTTGCTTGGCGAAGCGATGCGCCTTGCGCTGACCTACGACACGCCAGCCGTTGCCCGCGAGCTTGTCGATGCCACGCTCGCGATGATCGGTGGCCAGCAGCTTGACCTTGAAGGAGGGCACGATCTCCACCGCTTGCACGAGCTGAAGACCGGCGCGCTGTTCCGTGCTGCCGTGATGTGCGGCGGGCTCGCGGCCGGTTTGGGTGTGTCCGAGGAAGCTCCGTGGCGCGCCTTTGCGGGCGAGCTGGGTGTGCTCTTTCAAGCGGTCGACGACATTCTCGATGGCGACGGGTTCGTGCTTGAGGTCGGGGCTGACGAGACGCGCAAGGTTGCCGAGAGCGCAGGCGAGCGTGCCCAAGCACGGCTGGCCGAGATCGATGCCGACACGTCGGTGCTCGCGACGATCGTCGCGGGACTCGTCGCGCGAACCCACTGATGGCAAAGAAGCGCCTCGACGTCTTGCTCGTCGAGCGGGGACTCGCCGAAAGCCGCGCGCAGGCGCAGGCGCTCGTGATGGCTGGGCTCGTACCGGGGCACGACAAGGCGGGGGAGCAAGTCGACGAGTCGGCTGAGCTTGTCGTTGAATCGCCACCGCCGTACGTCTCGCGCGCCGGGCACAAGCTCGCGAATGCCCTTGATGCCTACGGCGTGTCGCCAGCCGGCAAGGACTGTCTCGATCTCGGCGCGTCGACGGGTGGGTTCACCGACGTGCTGCTGCAACGGGGTGCGGCACGGGTGATTGCGCTCGATGTCGGCCACGGCCAGCTGCACGCGAAGCTGCGGAACGATCCGCGCGTTGTGGTGCTCGAACGCGTGAACGCCCGCTCGATCACCGAGCTGCCGTTCGCGCCAGAGCTGATCACGTGCGACGTGTCGTTCATCTCGCTGAAACACGTGCTGCCGCCAGCACTCGCGTTGGCCGCACCCGGCTGGGAGGCGTTCGTGCTCGTGAAGCCGCAGTTCGAGGCGGGCAAGGCCGATGCGCCGAAAGGTGTGGTGCGCGACCCCGAGGTACGCGCCCGCGTGGTGCGAGAGATCGCCGAGGCAACGCTCGGATGGAATGCTGCTGTCCTCGGGGTCGTAGACTCCGGGTTGCCTGGCCCAAAGGGAAACCATGAGTTCGTCCTTCACCTCGTCCACTCGCTCACGCCGGAACTTCCGGCCGACCTCGATCGCCTGATCGCCGATGCCGCCGGTCTCTAGAGCTGCTGTCGTTTCGCACGGGCGCACGCGTGACGTGAGCGGGGCGTTGAAGCGCCTGCGTTCGACCGCAGCACTCGCGGGCGTGGAGCTGCTGCCCGACGACGAGGTTGACGGTGCCGACATCGTTGTCGTGCTCGGTGGCGACGGAACGATGCTGCGCGCACTCACGCGCACGCTCGATCTGACGATTCCTGTAATCGGCGTGAACTTCGGCCGGGTGGGTTTCCTCACCTCGATCGGCCCGGCGGAGCTCGAGGCCGGTCTCGCGCGAGCGTTCGCGGGCGAGTATCGGGTGGCCGAGCTCGCGACGCTCGAGGTCGAAGTCGGTGGCGCACGCCATGTCGCAATCAACGATGTCGTCGTTGCCGGCTCGACGCTTGGTCGGATGATCGAGCTCGACTACGCGATCGGCGGAGAGCCGATCGGCTCGCTGCCGTGCGACGGCCTGATCTGCGCAACGCCTGCCGGTTCGACGGCGTACAACCTCTCGAACGGTGGGCCGGTGCTCGTGTGGGGCCTCGATGCGGCGGTGCTGTCGTTCGTTGCACCTCACTCGCTGCATGTGCGCCCGCTCGTGATTGGGCGCGGCAGCGATCTCGTCGTCGGGAACGCGTCGCCTGAGGCCGGCGCAACGGTGCTAATCGACGGGCACGCGGTTTCGGAACTTGTCTCGGGCGCGGACGTGTCGATCCGAATCGGTGAGCGCCGCAGCAAGATCGCGATGCTGCCCGAGCAGACGTTCTTCCGTCGGTACGCCGACGTCTTTGGCGCTGCCTAACGAGGCCACGTTTCGTCGGGCCCCTGGGAGCAATCAGGTGCCCGTCGTAGGATGGTGGGGTGCTGCGACGACTGCGTATCGAGAACCTCGTCCTGATTCGGGAGGCTGAGCTCGAGTTCGATCCTGCACTCAATGCGATCACCGGCGAGACGGGTGCGGGCAAGACGATCCTCTCGAACGCAATCGGCCTGTTGCTTGGGGCGAAGGGCGAGGCCGGCATGATCGGGCCCGCGAGCCCCGAGGCCTACGTCGAGGCGGAGTTCGATCTGCCCGACGACGACGTGCTTGACGCGCTCGCGGAGCTGCGACCCGCCGACGAAGAGTCGCTCGTTCTCGCCCGGCGGATCTTTGCCGATGGGCGCACGCGTGCCTACGCGTGGGGGAGGAGCGCCGCCCGCGAGGACGTCGCCGCTGTCGTCGAGCGGTTGATCGCGATGAGCGGTCAGTTCGAGCAGCGCCGCCTAGGCCGGCCGAGCTACCAGCTCGGTGTGCTCGACACGTTCGCCGGAAGCGCCGAGATGGCCCGTGCCGCCCGGAAAGCGTGGAGGGAGCTCGGGAGTGCCCGCAAGGCCCACGAGGAGCTCACACGCGATGCTGCAAGCGCCGAGGCGCGTCTCGCCGAGCTGAGGCTGCTTGCCGAAGCGACCGAGGGGCTTGAACCCGCGCGCGAGGACGAGCTACGGGCCGAACGCGAACGGCTCCGCCATGTCACCGATCTTGCCGCCGCTGCGTCTGCGGCCGCCAACGCGCTGGCTCCTGAGGACGGCGACGGTGCCAGCGATCTCGCTGCGGCTGCCGAGCGCGCCGTCGCACCGCTTGAACACATCGCACCCGAGCTGGCCGCCGCCGGCGCCGCGTTGCGCGACGCAGAGATCAGCTTGCGTGAGGTGGCGTCGGATCTGCACTCGTTCTTGTCGTCGCTCGAGGCCGATCCCGGGCGGGTCGAAGCGGTTGAAGCCGACCTCGACCGGATCGCCGATCTCAAGCGCCGGTTCCGCGCCCAGACCTACGCCGAGCTGCTTGAGCGGGGCGAGGCGGCACGAGTAGAGCTTGCGGCGTACGAGGAAGGTCACGACCCCGTGCGAGCAGCAGCCGAAGCGGTCGCCGCAGCGCAGGCGGTGGTCGATCGCCTGCATGCCGAGCTGCGCGGGGCCCGGCGTGGTGCGGCACCCGAATTCGCGGCAGCGGTCGCCCAGGAGCTTGTGGGTGTGGGGCTTGGCGAAGGGGAGTTTCGCGCCGATGTGCGCGACGTCGATGCGGGCGCCTCAGGCTCCGATGAGGTGCAGTTCCTCGTGCGTCCCAATGCCGGCATGCCGTTCGCTCCGGTCGCCGAGACCGCGTCGGGGGGAGAGCTCTCACGCATCGCGCTCGCAATCGCGGCGGTCGCGGGCGGCGAAACGATGGTCTTCGACGAGATCGACGCGGGCATCGGTGGCGTCACGGCGCACGCGGTGGGCGAGACGCTCAAGCGGCTCGCGGGCCGTGCCCAGGTGATCACGATCACCCACCTGCCGCAGATCGCGAGCCTTGCCGACCGCCACTTCCAGGTACGGAAGGTGTCGGGCGACCCAACGCACACGCGCATCGAGCCGCTTGGTGATGCGGAACGGCGCGAGGAGCTCGAGCGAATGCTGGGCGGCGCCGACTTCCTCGCCACGTTGCGTGACTGACCTGGCGTCGGGCGGCTGAGGTGGGCGAGGCGGCTCGCGAGCTGCTGGCCTCGCGCGAGGACGTCTGGGCGTACTTCGTCGAACCGCGGCATCTGTCCGACTGGTGGCCGGGCATTCGCACGGTCGAACCGGACCGGCGCGGGTTCGCGCAAGGTGCACGGTGGCGTGTGATGGCCGTCGAGGAGCCGAACTTCTCGCTGCTTCCAACTCGGCGCGATCGCGGGAGCCTCGTCGAGCAGACCCTCGTCGTGCACGAGGTTGCGCCGTACGAGTTCTGGGCCTGGGAGCTCGTCGGCACCGTCAGTCGTGGTCGGTTGGCGCCGTCGCGGCGGGTTCGGGTGGCCGTCAGCGTCGTCACGCTAGACCAGACACGTGTCACGGTCGGGGTGACCGGACGCGGAAACGCACGCGATCGGCGTCTTGCCGAGGCTGCGCTCGACCGTCTGTACGACCTCGTCCAGACCACCGCAACGTCCTGATTCGGCTTGCCGATTGAGCTTCGGCCGTCCGTCCTGATCGCCTCGTAGGATTGACGACGCAATGAGCGACCGCGCGAAATCCGTAAGCACACCAAGCGTGGTACGCTCCTACTCCGTGGGGTTCACGGCACGCAACGGGCAGATTTTCTAATTCGAGGCCCGGCGCTGACCACCCCGAAGTACGTGTTTGTCACAGGCGGCGTCGTCTCGTCGCTCGGCAAGGGCATTACTGCGGCCTCGCTCGGTCGTCTGTTGAAGGCGCGGGGACTGAAGGTGCAGGTCCAGAAGTTCGACCCGTACATCAACGTCGATCCAGGAACGATGAGCCCGTTCCAGCACGGCGAGGTGTTTGTCACCGAGGACGGGGCCGAAACCGACCTCGACATCGGTCACTACGAGCGCTTCATCGACGAGAACCTGTCGCGCGCTGCGAACCACACGGCAGGTGCCGTCTGGGATCGCGTGCTGCGCAAGGAGCGTAAGGGCGAGTACCTCGGCTCGACGGTGCAGGTCATCCCGCACATCACGAACGAGATCAAGGCGCGCATTCGCTCGGTCGCCGAATCGACGGCTACCGACGTCGTCATCTCTGAAATCGGCGGCACCGTTGGCGACATCGAGTCGCAGCCGTTCCTCGAGGCGATCCGCCAGTTCCGGCGCGAGGTTGGCCCCGACAACGTCCTGTACTTGCACGTCACGCTCGTCCCGTTCATCGCGAACGCCGGTGAGCTGAAGACGAAGCCGACGCAGCACTCGGTCAACGAGCTGCGCCGCATCGGTATCCATCCCGATGTCCTCGTGTGCCGCTCAACCGAGCCGCTCAACCAGAACATTCGCGACAAGATCGCGCTCTTTGCCGATGTCGATGTCGACGCTGTGGTGTCGGCAATCGACGTGCCCGACGTCTACCTGGTGCCGCGCGCGTTGCGCGAGCAGGGCCTTGATCAGCTCGTCTGCGACAAGCTTGGCCTTGTTGCGCGCGAGCCTGACCTCACCGAGTGGGACGCGCTGATCGAACGCCTTGGCGAGCGCACCGGCACCGTCGATATCGCGCTCGTCGGCAAGTACGTGAAGCTGCACGACGCGTACCTCTCGGTGCACGAAGCCCTCAAGCACGCGGGCATTGCAAATGGTGTGCGCGTGAACGTGCGCTGGGTTGACGCCGAGAACATGACGATTGACGAGGCTCGCGCTGAGCTGGCCGACGTCGACGGTGTGCTCGTTCCGGGCGGCTTCGGTTCGCGCGGGTGGGAGGGCAAGATCCTTGCCTGCCGCGTTGCGCGCGAGGATCAGATTCCGTACCTCGGCATCTGCCTGGGCATGCACGTCGCGGTGTCCGAGTTCGCACGGCACGTGGTTGGCCTTGACGGCGCCAACTCAACCGAGATGGATCCCGAGACGCCGTACCCGGTCATCGACCTGCTCCCGGGCCAGAAAGAGATCGAAGATCTTGGCGGCACGCTGCGGCTCGGCGCCCAGGCAGTCGAACTGGGCGAAGGCACACGCACGCGCGAGGTCTACGGTGGCGAGCCGGTGATCGCCGAGCGCCATCGCCACCGCTACGAGGTCAACAATCACTACCGCGATCAGCTTGTCGAAGCTGGCTTGGTTGTCAGCGGCACGTTCCAGGAAGGCCGACTGGTGGAGATCGTCGAGCTGCCAGGGCATCCGTGGTTTGTCGCGTCGCAGTTCCATCCCGAGTTCAAGTCACGGCCAACGCGCCCGGCGCCGCTCTTCCGCGAATTCGTGGCTGCGGCAAAGGAGCGGGCGCGCGCGCGTCAGGCCTCCGGCGTCGGCTTCACTGCCAGCTAGGTCGTTTAGCGACTCATGGCCCGCCCGAGCCTGCGTAGGATGATCCCGTGACCCCGGTCGTCGATCTCTTCTGCGAACTCGCTGCCGTCCGCAGCCCGTCGTGGAACGAGCGGCCCGTCGCGGACATGGTGCTGAAGTACCTGCGCGACCTTGGGCTTGATCCGATTGAGGACGAGACGGCAGCAACAACCGGCTCCGACATGGGGAACATTTACGTCCGCATTCCCGGGACGGTCGAAGGTACGCCGATCTTTCTGTGCGCCCATCTCGACACGGTTCCGCCCGTCGACGAGATTGTCCCGGTGATCAACGAAGGCGTGATCACAAACGAGCGCGAGGCAATCCTTGGCGGCGACAACAAGTCGGCCGTTGCGGTGATGCTTGAGGCGGCACGGATCGTGCTCGCTGAAGGGCGCGACCACGCAGGGCTCGAACTGCTCTTCACCTCGACCGAAGAGGTCGGCCTGCTTGGCGCATACGCCTGGGAGGCTTCACGGTTCGACGCGAAGGTTGGCTACGTCTACGACCAGGCTGCCCCGATCGGCGAGATCATTCTGGGCGCGCCATCGTCGAAGTCGATGGAGATCACCTTCCACGGGCGCGCTGCCCACGCAGGGATGTTCCCGGAGGATGGACGCTCGGCAATTGCTGCCGCGTCCCGTGCGATCGCCGAGATGCGCCTGGGGCGTATCGACGAGGAGACGACCGCGAACGTCGGCACGATCAAGGGTGGCACCGCGGGCAACGTCGTTCCGGAGTGGTGCACGGTTGTTGCCGAGGCCCGCTCACACGACGACAAGAAGCTCGTCGAGGTGATCCAGGAGATGCAGGATGCGATCACGTTCGCTGCGAACGTTGCTGAGTGCGAGGTGCAGACGACCTTCCTGCGCAGCTATCAGGGGTACCGGTTCAGCAAGGACGACACGGCTGTTTCCCTTGCGGCTAAGGCATTGGCAGCCTCCGGGTACGAGGTCACGTACGCGCTCTCGGGTGGCGGCGCCGATGCGAATGCGTTCAACGAGCACGGCCTTGAGTGTGTGAACCTCGCAAACGCGATGGTGGACATCCACACACCCGACGAGTCGATCGCCGTCGCCGACCTCGACGGGATGCTCACCGTCACGTTGGCACTTCTCGACGCCGCCCGCGCGTAGCGCTCCAGCAGCGTCTCGCCAAAGCGCGCCTCTGTCACCTCCGGTCGGTTCGGTATCGTCCGCCGCCGTGAGGATCGGCGTCGCCAAGGAGATCAAGTCCGACGAGTATCGCGTCGCGCTGACCCCGGCAGGAGCTCTTGAGCTTGTGCGTCGCGGCCACGAAGTCGTGATCGAGACGGGCGCCGGCATCGGCAGCTCGTTCCCCGACGAGGCCTACACGCGGGTGGGTGCCACGATCGCGTCGGTCGACGATGTGTGGGCTGGCGCCGAGCTGCTCCTCAAGGTCAAGGAGCCGATCGAGCCGGAGTACAAGCGGCTCCGCGAAGGTCTGACGCTCTTCACCTACCTCCACATTGCTGCCGACGAGCCGCTGACGCATGCGCTCGTTGATTCTGGGATTAGCGCCGTGGCGTACGAGACGGTCGAGACGGGTCGCGGCCAGCTGCCGCTGCTTGCGCCGATGTCTGAGGTCGCGGGTCGTTTGGCTGCCCAGGCGGGTGCGTACTTCCTCGAGAAGCCGCTTGGTGGGCGTGGGCTGCTGCTCGGTGGCGTTCCGGGCGTTGCGCCGGGCAAGGTCGTGATCATTGGCGGCGGGATCGTGGGCTACAACGCCGCGATCATCGCGCTTGGCCTGGGCGCGCAGGTGACGATCTTGGAACGGTCGATCGACCGGATGCGCCACCTCGAAGAGATTCTCTCGGGCCGTGTGACGTTACTGATGTCGTCGAGTCTTGAGATCGCCGATCGTGTTGCCGACGCTGATCTCGTGATCGGGGCGGTTCTGATCCCCGGTGCGTTGGCGCCGAAGCTCGTGACACGCGAGATGGTTGCTGGCATGAAGCAGGGCGCGGTGATCGTCGATGTTGCGATCGATCAGGGCGGCTGCATCGAGACGTCGCATGCGACGACGCACGGCGATCCGGTCTACACCGTTGACGGCGTCATTCATTACTGCGTGGCGAACATGCCGGGCGGGGTGCCAGTCACCTCGACGATGGCGCTCACGAATGCGACGTTGCCGTACGTTGAGGCGATCGCGGGCAAGGGGCTGCGGCAGGCTGTTGCTGACGACGCAGCGCTTGCCAAGGGTATGAACGTGCTGGGTGGGAAGATCACCTACGCCGCGGTCGCCGAAGCGCACGGGCTGGCGTACACGCCGCTCGACGCGGCGCTCGCGAACTAAGCCGTCGTTTCGGGCTTCGGCTTCTTCTTTGAGCCGGGGCTCGGGCTCAAGCGCACTGTCAGATAGGTGATGCCTGCGGCCAGCGAAATCACTCCGGCGATGAAGAGCGCGATACCGATCAATCCGAGAGCCGTGGTCACGAGACTAGGATAGCCACGTGAGCCGCGTGTGCGTGATCGTGCTGGATGCCGTTGGGGCGGGAGCTCTTCCCGATGCCGACGAATTTGGCGATGTCGGTTCTGACACGCTCGGCAATGTTGCGCGCGCGGTTGGCGGTCTCGACCTGCCGACGCTCGAAGCGCTCGGCTTAGGCAACGTCGAGCCGCTTGAGGGCTGTCCGCCGCAGTCAGGTGCGCCTGCCGTTGCGGCTCGGCTGCTCGAGCGCTCGAAGGGCAAGGACACGACGACGGGCCATTGGGAGCTCGTTGGGATCATTACGCCCACCGCGATGCCGACGTATCCGCACGGTTTTCCCGACGATGTGATCGATCCGTTCATGAACCAGACGGGCCGCGGTGTGATCGGCAACGTCCCGGCGAGCGGCACCGAGATCATTCAGGAGCTTGGTGAGGAACATCAGAAGACGGGCAAGTGGATCGTCTACACGTCGGCCGATTCGGTGTTCCAGATCGCAGCGCACGAAGACACGGTGCCGCTCGAGGAGCTCTATGAGGCCTGCCGCGTTGCGCGCAAGATCCTCACGGGTAAGCACGCCGTGGGCCGTGTGATTGCGCGGCCGTTCACGGGCGAGCCGGGTAACTACACGCGTACGACGAATCGCCACGACTTTTCGCTCGAGCCGAAGCGCCCGAACTACCTGTCGCACATCCGCGACGCGGGTCACAAGATCTACGGCGTTGGGAAGATCTACGACATCTTTGCGGGCTGCGACATCGACGAGTCGTTCCCGACAAAGTCGAACGTCGAGGGCATTCAGAAGACCGAGGAGTTGCTGCGGACGATCGACGACGGTGTGATCTTCACGAACCTCGTCGAGACGGACATGCTCTGGGGCCATCGCAACGATCCCGAGAATTTCCATCGGTGCCTGCAGGATTTCGATCGGCGCCTGCCGGACATCCTCTCGGCGCTGCGCCCTGGTGATCTTCTGCTCCTGACCTCCGATCACGGGTGCGATCCGACGACGCCGTCGACCGATCACTCACGCGAGCACGCGCTGCTGCTTGCCTACGTCGAGGGTCGCAATGCTGCGGGCCGGATCGTCGAAGGCGGCGAGTTTGGCGACGTGGGCGCGACGATGGCCGGCTGGTTCGGCCTGCCGCCCGCCAAGGGTCTGCCCGGCAAGCCCCTCGTCACTCCCTGAGCGTCGTCGTGGCCGAGGTCATCCGTCCAGCCGAGCTGATCCAGCGCAAGCGCGACGGGGGCGAGCTCACGGATGCTGAGATCTCGGGGCTGATCCTTGGCTACGCGAAGGGTGAGATCCCTGATTACCAGCTCGCGGCGTTTTGCATGGCGGTGTATTTCCGTGGGTTGAACCCGCGCGAGACGTTTGCGCTCACCGACGCGATGATCCGTAGCGGCGAGACGATCGATCTCGGCACCGCGCTTGGGCGAAAGGTTGTCGACAAGCATTCGACGGGTGGGGTGGGTGACAAGACCTCGCTCGCTGTGGGGCCGATTGTGGCGGCGTGTGGCGTGCCACTTGGGAAGATGAGCGGTCGGGGCCTGGGCCACACCGGCGGAACGCTCGACAAGCTTGAGTCGATCCCGGGTTACCGGATCGAGCTTGGTCTCGACGAGTTCATCGCGCAGGTCAAGGATGTCGGGATTGCGATTGTCGGGCAGACAGCCGATCTCGTGCCGGCCGACAAGCTGCTCTACGCCCTCCGTGACGTGACGGCGACGGTCGACCAGCTCTCGCTGATCGCCGCGTCGATCATGTCGAAGAAGCTCGCGGCGGGCGCCCAGGCGATTGTCCTTGATGTGAAGGTGGGCGACGGCGCGTTCATGAAGACGCTCGACGATGCTCGGCGGCTTGCGGAGGCGATGATCTCGCTCGGGCATCACGCAGGACGCGAAGTGGTGTGTCTGCTCACCGACATGGATCAGCCTCTCGGCGCCGCGGTTGGGAACGCGCTTGAGGTGCGCGAGGCGCTCCACACGGTGCAGGGGCGAGGCCCCGCTGATTTCACCGAGCTCGTGCTGGAT
>CAIWTI010000195.1 GCA_903915545.1 uncultured Actinomycetes bacterium
CGCCGCGTCATCGTCGGGCGTACAGCTGCGCTTTGAGGCAAGCGTCTGCGCTGCGATCCCGGTGATTAAGGTGCTGCGCGAGTCGCTCGTCGTCACGAACGTGCACAGCGTGCTCGGCATCGTGAACGGCACCACGAACTTCATGCTCACCGCGATGGAAGCGGGGCTGAGCTACGACGAGGCGCTTGCCGACGCGCAGGCGCGCGGCTACGCCGAAGCCGACCCAACCGACGACGTCACGGGCGCCGATGCCGCCGCGAAGATGGCGATCCTCGCCACCGTCGCGTTCGCATCGCGCTACGCCCTTGAAGACGTCGCGAAGGTGGGGATCGACACGATCGACCCGCTCGATGTCGCCGCGGCAAGCCAGCTCGACATGGTGATTCGGCTCATCGGCCAGGCGCGCCTGATGGACGGCCACGTTGACGTTCGCGTCAGCCCGGCACTCGTCGACAAACACCATCCGCTCGCAGCGGTTGAAGGCGCGTTCAACGCAGTGATGCTGCAGGGCGACGCGATCCGTGAGATCACCCTTGAAGGTCCTGGTGCGGGTGGCGTCGAAACCGCCTCTGCCGTGATTGCCGACATCACCAGCGTGATCGGAACGATGGGCACCGGCTTCTTGCAGAACGATCCGGTGCGCCGCACCCTGCCGCGCCTGCCGGTTGGTGAGCATCGCTCGCCGTACTACTTCCACCTTTCGGTCGAGGATCGTCCGGGCGTGCTCTCGCGCGTCGCCGACGAGCTCGCCCAACGACAGGTCTCGGTCTCGCGCCTGCTGCAGCACCAGAGCCTTGATGGCGCAACGCTGCACGTCGTCACGCACGAGGCACGCGAGGGCGACCTGCGCGATGCGCTCACGGCAATCGCCGCGCTCCCAGAGGTGAAGCGTGCGCCCCAGCCGTTCCCAGTGATCTCCTCGCGTGGCGTGACGGAGCTCGGATGGGCGTAATCGAGCGCTACCGCGACCGGATCCCGGTCATTGGGCCCAACACGCCGAACCTCACGCTTGGCGAAGGCTCCACGCCGCTCGTCCGCGCACGTCGGCTCGGCGAGACGCTCGGGGTCGAGCTGTGGTTCAAGTTCGAGGGGATGAACCCCACGGCGAGCTTCAAGGATCGCGGCATGGTCGTCGCGGTCGCGAAGGCGCTCGAGGCTGGCGTCGACGGCATCATCTGCGCGTCGACCGGTAACACCGCCGCCTCGGCTGCCGCCTACGGCGCGGCTGCTGGACTCACGACGGTCGTCTTGACTCCCACCGGTCAGATCGCTGCTGCGAAGGGCGCACAGGCTCGTGCGGTTGGTGCGCGCGTGCTGGAGGTGCGCGGGTCATTCGACGAGGCGCTCCAGAGCTGCCGCGAACTCGCCGACCGCGGCGTCTTCGCGCTCGTCAACTCCGTCAACCCCGACCGCATCGAGGGGCAGAAGACGGCTGCATTCGAGATCAACGAGGCGCTCGGCAGCGTCCCACACGTTCTTGCGCTTCCCTACGGCGGTGGCGGCAACACGGTCGCCTACTGCAAGGGCTTCACCGAGGAAGGTGTCAAGCCGCGGATCCTTCAGGGTGAGGCAACCGCGCGCGCGACAACGCTCGCCACCGCGATCCGCATTGCCGAACCGGCCCATCAGCACGAGATCGACGATCTCGACGCGCAGGGTTGGCTTGAGCGCGTGTCGCTCTCCGACGAGGAGATCGCGCACGCCTGGCACGAGATTGCAAACAACGAGGGGCTCTTCTGCGAGCCCTCGTCTGCGGCAGGGTTCGCTGCGCTCAAGCACGCCGAGCTCGAGAAGGGGAGCACGGTGGTCTGCGTCCTGACGGGCCACGGCCTGAAGGACACCTCGCGCGTCGACGCCATGGCCGCACCGAGTCGACTCGTCGATGCCGACGCCGACTCGATCCTGGCCGAGGCGATGCGGCCGTGACCGCGGTCACGGTCCGCGCTCCAGCAACCACGGCCAACCTCGGTCCCGGCTTCGACTGCGCCGGTGCCGCGTTCGACCTTTGGAACGAGCTTGAAGTTCGTCCTGCCGAGCCAGGTGAGCCGCTCGTCGAGCTCTCGGGCGAGGGCACCGACGAGATCCCAGCTGGCCCCGAGCACCTCGCGCTCCGCGCGTTCGCGCTCGTCGCGCCGATCGATGGCTGGGCGTTCCGCTTCGTCAACCGCATTCCGCTCGAGCGCGGGCTGGGCTCAAGCGCAGCGACCGTCGCGGCGGGCCTCGTCGCCGCCTCGATCGTGTCCGGACGGAACCTGGATGCCGACCAGCTGCTCGCACTAGGCCTGCCGCTCGAAGGCCACGCCGACAACCTCGCAGCCGCGCTGCTTGGCGGCGCCTGCCTGATCTGGCAGGAAGACGGCGCGCCGCGCGCCCGTCGCATCTCGACCTCGCTGCCGTTTGATCCGGTCGTGATCGTGCCGACCTCGCGCGTCAACACCGAGGCATCGCGCGGCCGTCTGCCGCAGACCCTGCCGTACGCCGATGCGGTCGAGGCTGCGGCACGCGCCGCGCTGCTCGGCGCCGGCATTGCAGCGGGCGACGGCGCCTTGCTCGAGCGCGCGTTCAACGACGTGCTGCACGAGCCCTACCGCATGGCCGACGCGCCACTGCTCGCCGATCTTCGGGCGAACCCTGTGCCTGGCTCGGCCGGCGCAACCCTTTCGGGCTCAGGCCCCACCGTCGTCTGCTGGGCGTGGCCCGGGCAGGCCGAGGCGGTCGCCGCTGAGCTCGAACGACGTGCACCCGGAGCCCGGGTGTTGCCCTTGCGTATCGCCACGAACGGAACGGAGGCTGTGTGAGCGTCTACTCACAACCGACAGATCCCGCCAAGAAGCGGAGCAGCATGCTCACCGACGGTGTCGACCGCGCTCCTGCGCGCGCGATGCTGAAGGGCGTCGGCTACACCGACGAAGACCTCGCGAAGCCTCTGATCGGCGTCGGTACGACGTGGATCGAGACGATGCCGTGCAACCTGAACCAGCGGCTGCTTGCCCGCCACGTCAAGGAAGGCATCCGCGCCGCCGGTGGTACGCCGGTCGAGTTCAACACGGTCTCGGTCTCTGACGGCGTCTCGATGGGCACGACCGGCATGCGCGGCTCGCTGATCTCGCGCGAGCTGATCGCCGACTCGATCGAGCTCGTCGTCGAAGGGCATCTGCTCGACGGCCTCGTGATGATCGTTGGCTGCGACAAGACGATCCCCGCAGGTGCGATGGCGCTTGCGCGCCTCGACGTTCCGGGCTTGATCTTCTACAACGGCTCAATCCAGCCAGGCCACTACGACGGCCGTGACGTCACGATTCAGGACGTGTTCGAGGCCGTCGGTGCTCACGCGGCCGGCAAGATGTCCGACGAGGATGTCCATGAGCTTGAGTCGGCTGCCTGTCCGGGCGCCGGCGCGTGTGGCGGTCAGTTCACCGCCAACACGATGGCGATGGTGCTCGACTTCCTCGGTCTGAGCCCGCGCGGCCTGTCGGGTATTCCGGCGACGCATGAGAAGAAGACCGAGGCGGCGTTTGCTGCTGGCCAGATGGTGATGGACGTCGTGCGCAAGGATCTACGCCCGTCGAAGATCCTCACCAAGGAGGCCTTCGAGAACGCGATTGTGGCGGTCGCGGGCTCCGGCGGCTCAACGAATGGCGTGCTCCACCTGCTCGCGATCGCGAAGGAGGCGGGCATCCCGCTGACGATCGACGAGTTCGACACGATCGCGGCCAAGACGCCGATCGTCGTCGACATCAAGCCAGGCGGTCGCTACGTCGCTGTCGACATGTACGAGGCTGGCGGTATCGGCCTCGTTGCCCGCGAGCTCGTCGGTGCTGGACTCGTCCACGAGGGCCAGGTTGGCGTGGACGGGAAGACCCTCGAAGAGATCGGCGCAGAAGCGGTCGAGACGTCGGGCCAAGAGGTCGTCGTCCCGTGGGAGCATCCGTTGAAGCCCACGGGCGGCATCGGCATCCTCCGCGGCACGCTTTCGCCTGAAGGCTCCGTTGTGAAGCTCTCGGGCCACGAGCGCCTGCTCCATCGCGGCCCCGCGCGTGTCTTTGACTCGGAAGAGGAGTGCTTCGCCGCCGTCAAGGCCCGCTCGATCAAGCCGGGCGACGTTGTCGTGATCCGCTACGAAGGCCCCTCGGGTGGCCCCGGTATGCGCGAGATGCTGCACGTCACCGCCGCAATCGTCGGCGAGGGCATCGGCGACGAGGTCTGCCTGATCACCGACGGTCGCTTCTCGGGCGCGACACACGGCCTGATGGTCGGGCACATCGCGCCGGAGGCTGCACACGGCGGCCCGATCGCGGCAGTCCGCGATGGCGACATCATCACGCTCGACGTCGTCAATCGTCGGCTCGACCTTGAGGTTTCACCCGAGGAGATCGCCGAGCGGATGAAGAGCTGGGAGAAGCCGGAGCCCCGCTACAAGCAGGGCGTGTTCGCGAAGTACGCGAAGCTCGTCAGCTCAGCTTCGGAGGGCGCGACGACCTAATGGGTCGCGCGCTACTCGCCTTGGAGCAGGCGGCGGATCGAGCGAGTCGCCTGATTGATCCGCTGCTCGTTCTCGACGAGAGCAAATCGAACGTGGCCGTCGCCGCCGGGACCGAAACCGATGCCCGGGCTGACGGCTACGTCGGCCTCCCGGGCGAGCTTCAGGGCGAACTCAAGGCTGCCGAGCTCGCGGTAGGCCTCGGGAATCCGCGCCCACGTGAACATCGTGCCGGTCGGGGCGGGAACGTCCCAGCCCGCGCGCTGCAGACCGCCGATCAGCGCGTCGCGGCGGCTCTTGTAGATCTCGTTGACCTCGAGCGGGTAGTCGGAGGCTTCGCGCAGGGCAACGATCGAGGCGATCTGAATCGGCTGGAAGGTTCCGTAGTCGAGGTACGACTTGAGCTTGGCGAGCGCCGCGACAACGTCGGGGCGGCCGAGCACGAAGCCCATGCGCCAACCGGCCATCGAGAAGGACTTGGTGAGGCTGTAGAGCTCGACGGCAACATCGAGGGCACCCTCAGCAGCGAGCACCGACGGCGGCTTGTGGCCATCGAAGGCGATGTCGGCGTAGGCGAAGTCGTGCACCAGTACGAAGTCGCGCTCGCGAGCGAGATCGACGAGCCGCTGCATCAGCTCGGGCGTCGCGATCACGGTTGTCGGGTTGTGCGGGAAGCTGATGATCACGACGCGCGGCGCGGGCTGCGCGGCGCGAACGGCGTCTTCGATCGCTTCGAGGAACTCGGCACTCTCGATGCGCGCGTGCACGACGGTGGCGCCAGCAAGGCGCGGCGCAACGAGGTGAATCGGGTAGCTCGGCGATGGCACGACGGCAACGTCGCCCGCATCGAGCAGAACCCACATCAGGTGGGCGAGACCTTCCTTGGCGCCGATCGTGCTGACCACGTGCTGGTCGGGATCGAGATTCGTGACACCGAAGTGGCTCGCGTAGCGCTCGCACACGGCCTGGCGCAGGTTCGGCAGGCCGCGGCTCGACGAGTACCGATGGTTGATCGGCTTGCCCGCAGCTTCGGCAAGCTTCTCTACAGCGATCTCGGGCGACGGGATGTCCGGATTGCCGAAGCCAAGGTCGATAACGTCCCGACCGTCGCGCCGAAGCTCACGCTTCAGCTGGTCGACAGCGGCAAAGACGTAGGGGGGAAGATCGTGGATGCGCCGGAACTGCATGCAGAAAGTCTAAGGAGAGTCGTGACTCCTCAACGATTGAGGTGTCACACAAGGCCCACTGTCGGGAACCCATGGGAGAGCAAAGCCGCATGAGCACTGAGAATTACCCCTCTGACGAGACCCTCGCCGCCACACGGCGCGAGATCAACGAGATCGACCACAAACTGCTTGAGCTGCTCAATCGACGGCTCGACATCGTCCGCACCCTCCACGAGCACAAGGTGCGCGCCGGGTTGCCGCTGCGCGACATGGCGCGCGAGGAGTCGATGGTCGAGGAGCTTGTCGAGGCGAACACCGGAACACTTTCCCCCACCGGCGTGCGTCGGTTCTTCACCCATCTGCTTGACCTGATTCGAGAGGAGATTCATGGCGCCTAGAACGATCGTCTGTCTGCCGGGAGACGGCATTGGCCCCGAGGTGATGGCCGAGGCCATCCGAGTGCTCGAGGCGCTTCCCCTTGAGCTGACGATCGAGTCGCACCTCTTTGGTGGCGCTGCGATTGATGCGACCGGCAACCCGATGCCCGACGAGACGGTGCAGGCGTGTCTGCGCGCCGACGGTGTGCTGCTTGGCGCGGTGGGCCTGCCGAAGTACGACGGTGCGGCCGTGCGTCCAGAGATCGGCCTGATCGGCATTCGCAAGGCGCTCGACGTGTACGCCAACCTTCGTCCGGCGATCGCGCCGGGCATCGACATGCTGATCGTGCGCGAACTCGTCGGTGGCCTCTACTACGGCCGCCGCGGCACGCTCGACGATGGCACCGTCTTCGACACCTGCGAGTACCACCCGTCGCAGATCGAGCGGATCGTCCGCCGTGGCTTCGAGCTCGCGCGCGCTCGTCGCGGCAAGCTCACGTCGGTCGACAAGGCGAACGTCCTCGATACGTCACGCCTGTGGCGCAAGATCGTGATTGAGATGTCGGCGGAGTTCCCCGACGTCGAGCTGCGCCATGGTCTCGTCGACAGCGCGGCAATGCAGCTTGTCACCGATCCTGAGATGTTCGACGTGATCGTCACCGAGAACACCTTCGGCGACATCCTCAGCGACATCGCGGCC
>CAIWTI010000196.1 GCA_903915545.1 uncultured Actinomycetes bacterium
AATCATCGAGATGAACCCGCGCGTGTCGAGGTCGTCGGCGCTCGCGTCGAAGGCGACGGGCTTCCCGATTGCCAAGCTCGCTGCGCTGCTGGCCGTTGGCTTCACGCTCGACGAGCTGCCGAACGACATCACCGGCAAGACGACGGCGGCGTTCGAACCGGCGCTCGACTACTGCGCGGTGAAGGCACCGCGGTTCGACTTCGAGAAGTTCCCGCTGGCCGAGCGCACGCTTGGTGCCGAAATGCGCGCTGTCGGCGAAGCGCTCGGGTTGGGGAGGACGTTTGCGGAGGCCTTCCACAAGGCGTTCGTGGGGCGCGAGAACGCGCCGTTCCCGATGCCGGCCGACAACGACGAGCTCGTCGAGCGCGCGAGCAAGCCCGTGCCCGAGCGTTGGGATCTGCTGCTCGAGGCGGCGAAGCGCGGCCTAGAGCTGCCGGGCATCCACCCGTACTTCCAGGAGCGGCTGCGCGAGGTTGCTGCCGTGCCTGCACAGATCTCGCGCACACCCAAGCGGCTTGCCGTCGACTCGTGCGCCGGGGAGTTCGAGGCGAAGACGCCGTACTACTACGTCACGCACGAGGGTGAGGACGAGGGCCCGCCGCCGAGCGGCAAGGCTGTGATCGTCCTTGGCGCTGGGCCAAACCGCATCGGGCAGGCGATCGAGTTCGACTACTGCTGCGTCCACGCTGCGTCTGCCTTGCGGAAGCTCGGTTACGAGGCCGTACTGATCAACTCGAACCCTGAGACGGTCTCGACCGACTACGACACCTCCGACCGGCTCTACATCGAGCCGCTCGTTCCCGAGAATGTCCTTGACGTCTGTTCGCTCGAGCAGCCCGTCGGGGTGGCCGTGTCCTTTGGCGGCCAGACGCCGCTGCGGCTCGCGCCGGTGCTTGCCGAGGCGGGGTATCCGATCCTCGGGGGAGTTCTCGACTCGATCGACGCCGCCGAAGATCGAGGCCGCTTCGCTCGGATCGCGGGCGACCTGGCGCCGAAGTGGGGGCTCGCCGAGAACGCAGAGGAGGCCTACGTGGTCGCCGCCGAGGTCGGCTACCCGGTGCTCGTGCGTCCCCACCACGTGATTGGTGGCCGCGGCATGCACGTCGCGTATGGCCCCGACGATCTTGATGTCACCGGCCCGGTGCTGATCGACAGCTACCTCGAAGGCGCGCTTGAGCTCGACGTCGATGCGCTTGCCGACGGCGAGAACGCCTGGGTGGCGGCGATCCTCGAACACATTGAGCCGGTGGGCGTTCACTCGGGCGACTCCGCCTGTGTGCTGCCTGGGCCGTCGGTGAACGCAAAGCTTGAGGCCGAGATCCGCGAGGTCGCGTCGTCCATCGCGAAGGGCGTCGGAGCGAAGGGCCTGCTCAATCTCCAGCTCGCCGTGCATCACGGTCGGCTGTATGTCCTTGAGGCGAACCCGCGGGCTTCGCGCACGGTGCCGTTCGTTGCGAAGGCAACCGGTACGCCGCTCGTTGAGAACGCGGTGCGGCTGCTGCTTGGCGAGAAGATCGCCGACCTGGGGCTGCCCGAAGCGGTGCGGCCAACGCGAGCGTGGGCAAAGGAAGCGGTATTCCCGGCCGAGCGATTCCCGGGTGCGGCACGTCGAGGCCCCGAGATGCGCTCAACCGGCGAGGTGATGGCAGGGGCCGCAACTCCTGCCGAGGCCTACATGCGTGCGGTGCGCGCAGCGGGCCGTGGCAAGCGGGGCGGACACATTCTTCCGCCCTTGCAGGCCTCCGGGCTATCCTGACCTTCATGCAGCAAGACGTTCTCGACCTGATCGAAGCCGCAGCCGCGGCGGGTGAGCAGGTTGCGGTTGCCACGGTCGTTTCGACGATCCGCTCGGCACCGCGCCAGCCCGGTTCGAAGTTCGTTGTTACCGAGAGCGGCCGGATGGTCGGCTCGGTCTCGGGTGGCTGCGTCGAAGCTGATGTCGCAACGCGCGCGCAGGAGCTCTTTTCCGGCGCCGACGCTGGTGTCGTCCACTACGGCGTCGCCGACAGTGACGCGTGGGAGGTTGGGCTTTCCTGCGGCGGCGAGATCGATGTCTACCTCGAGAAGGCCGACCCGTCGTTCTGGACTGCGATTCAGGAAGTGCTGAACGAGGACGGCTACGGGATGCTCTACACCGACACCGCGACGGGCGAGAAGCGCTTCGAGCGCGGGGTGTTGGAGGCGACCGAGCTGCGCGAGGACGGTGTCTTCGCTGAGGTGGTTGAAGGGCCGCTGCGCGTTGTCATCTTTGGTGCGGCCGAAGCCGCCGAACACCTTTGCGCCTACGGCAAGCAGCTTGGTTGGCGCACGACCGTTGTCGATCCGCGGCCGGCTCTCGCGACGCCCGAGCGGCTGCCGAGCGCCGGCTCGATCGTTAAGTCGTGGCCTGAGGATCTTGGTGACATCGTCGATGAGCGCACGGTCGTGGTGACGCTCTCGCACGAGGAGCGGCTCGACATTCCGGCTGTCGCATCGGCGCTGCGCGCAAACGCACGGTACGTCGGTGCGATCGGCGCGAAGAAGACGCAGGAGCGCCGCAAGGCTGCGCTGCTCGAGCAGGGCTTTACGGAGGACGACCTCGCCCGCATCAACGGGCCGGCCGGTCTCGATCTTGGTGGCCGCCAGCCGTCGCAGATCGCGCTCGCGATCGCGGCTGAGATCGTGCAGGTCACCTCGGGTGGGGCGCGGCGTAAGCCAGCACCCGCCGCCGCCTAATCAGGCTGCGGTGAGAGAGCGGCTTGAGGCCGCCGCAGGAATCCACGGCGACCTCAAGCATCATCAGCTTCTCTAGGCGTTGCCGCCGACACCGCTGAGGGTGCCGCTCGGTGCGATCGCGCCGCCACCGGCACCGCCGGGGCCATCGCCGTCGTCATGACCACCGAAGCCGCCGGGGCCACCGAAGCCACCGGGGCCGCCGGGGCCGCCGCTCGGATGGACGCCGTTGACCTCATCGGTAACGCGGGACTTGATGTTGGTTGTGATCTGGTCTTCTTGGGCCTGCGTCAGGTTGCCGGCCTTGACGGCGGCGTCGAGCTCGGTCTTCTCCGAGTCGACGAGAGCCGAGATGAGACCGTCAACCGACTTACCCTGTGCCTTCGCAACGTCGGCGAGCGACTTGCCGCCCCGCAGCTGCGTCAACAGATCCGACTCGCTGACGCCGAGGTAGGTCGCCGCGCCCGTCAGGTGGCCGCCGGGGCCGCCGTGGCCGAAGCCGCCGCGCATGCCCATGCCGTCATGCATGCCGCGACCGCCGCTGAGAGCACCGGCGAGCGGCACTTTGCCAGCCTCGATCTGTGCCTTGAGCGCATCAGCCTTGTCCTGTGTGATCTGGCCAGCCTTGAGCTCTGCGGCGATCTCGTTCTCGTACGCCGTCTTGAGTGCGTCGGTGAGCTTGGTCGGTGTGACGCCGAGCTGGCCTGCCGCGTCGGCGACGATGCGCGAGCTCTTCTCCGACGGTGAATCAAGCTGTGTCGCGGCGATCGCTGCGCCACCACCGGCGACGGCGATGACGGCGACCGCTGTCGAGATCAGCTTCTTCCGGCGATTGCCGACCGGCTGACTGTCTGGGGTGATGTCGGTGGGTTCTTCGTTCAAGAGGTGCTCCTTGTGGGGTGAGAGAGTCGCGTGCTCAGGACGGGCGTGTGCCGAGCGTGAGAGTCACGGTGTGGACGTTGCCGCCGCGCTTGTAGGTGACCTTCACCTGCTGGCCGGGGTGGAAGGAGTCGACGACACCGGTTAGGTCGTTTGGCGAAGCGATCGCCGAGGTGCCGATCTGGGTGATCACATCGCCGGGAGCGAGGCCTGCCTTGTCGGCGGGGCCGCCCGTGACAGTCGAGTCGATCTGGGCGCCGGTGCCATTGACGGGTGTGCCGATGCTGACGCCGAGGTAGGCGTGCTTGGCGCTCTTCCCGGTGACGAGCTGCGACACGACGATCTGGATCGTGTTCGCCGGGATCGCAAAGCCGACGCCGTCGCTGCCGCCCGAGTCGCTCTGGATCTGCGCGTTCACGCCGATGACCTGGCCCGATGCGGAGATCAGCGGGCCGCCAGAGTTGCCGTGATTGATCGGAGCGTCAGTCTGGATCGAGTCGGCGATCGTGTAGTTGTCAGGCGAGGTCATCTGGCGATGGAGCGCGCTGACGATGCCGCTCGTGACGGTGCCGCGGTAACCGAACGGGCTTCCGATCGCGATCACCGGGTCGCCGACCTGCACCTTCGACGAGTCGCCGAGTGCGAGGGGATGAAGGGCGGATGCCGGTGCCTTGACGCGGACGACCGCCAGGTCGGTGGAGGCGTCGACGCCGATCAACTTGCCGACGTAGCTCACGCCCGAGGGGAAGTTGACCTTGATTGAGGTGGCCCCTGCGACGACGTGCTCGTTGGTGACGATGTCGCCCTTCGTGTCGTAGACGAAGCCTGAGCCTTCAGCCGTCTGCGGCTGAGAGAAGAACCCGTTTGTGCTGCTCGACGTGACGACGAGGTCGACCACGCCGGGTGTCGTGCGCTTCGCGATATCGGTGATTGAGAGCGCGGCCTCGGTGGCTGTCGACGTGCCGTTGGCGGACACGTTGCGGATGACGGTTGTCGTGCCGCCGTGGTTCATGCTCGCGTACGTGAGCGCGCCGACAGCTGCGCCACCGCCGCCGACAGCGAGGAGCGCGGCGACAGTGAGCGCGGCGCGTCGGCCTACGCCGGACGATGCGGGTGGTGGGGTGGGCTGGTTTGGCAGCGGTGGGAATCCAGGGATCTCGTTCATGCCTGTATTCGACCCGTTGGCAGTGAGATCTGCCTGAAAACCACCTAAGAACTCACTAAGAGTTCGTTTCCTCGCCGTCGGCCGATGTTGGCTCTTCGAGCTTGCCGTCGCGCAGACGAATCACTCTCGGTGCCCCGGCGGCGATTGCCGGATCATGTGTGATCACGAGAACCGTGTGACCTTTCTCGTCGGCGAGGTTACGCAGCAGCGTGACGATCTCGCTGCCCGATGCCGAGTCGAGGTTTCCCGTCGGCTCGTCGGCGAGCAGAACGTCGGGGTGGTTCGCGAGCGCGCGTGCGATTGCGACCCTCTGCTGCTCGCCGCCGGACATCTGCGACGGCAGGTGCTCAGCACGTGCGCCAAGCCCAACCGTTTCGAGCAGCTCCTGTGCCCGCGCGGTGCGATTCGCGATCTTGGTTGGGGCGAGTGCGACCTCGACGTTCTGGCGGGCGGTGAGCGTGGGGATCAGGTTGAACTGCTGGAACACGAAGCCGATCTTTGTGCGCCTGATCGCCGTCAGCTCACTCTCGCCTGCGTGGGCGATGTCGCGGCCTTCGAAGAGCAGCTCGCCCGCAGTCGGGCGGTCGAGGCCACCGAGCAGCTGCAGCAGCGTCGTCTTTCCCGAACCGCTTGGGCCGGCGATGACGGTGTATTCGCCAGCTCCGATCGTCAGGTCGAGGTTGTTGACTGCGTTCACCGCGGTGGTGCCGGAGCCGTAGCTGCGCGAGACGCCGCGGAGCTCGTAGACGGCTGGTGTGGTTTCTGTCGTCGTCATGAGTGGCTCCTAGTCGAGGTGGCGTAGGGCGTCTGCGGGGCGAAGGCGTGAGGCGCGGAAGCCACCGACGGCACCGGCGAGCAGGCCGCCGAGGACGGCAAGTCCGATGGCGGTGGCGAGAAGGCCGACGCTGACCGGGGCTGAGATGGAGACTTTGGCCGAGCCGGTTGTGAGGCCGTTGTCGAGGAAGCGGCCGAAGAACCCTCCGCCACCTCCGCCGGGAGGCCCGCCGAACCCGCCTGGCCCGCCCTGTCCGGCGGCTGCTGTGGCGGTCGAGGCGCCGCCGACGGTCGCCTGCAGGCTCGGTGCGAAGGCGCCGACGAGCGCTGCTCCACCGAGCCCGACGATCACGCCGAGCACGCCGCCGACGAGGCCTTGGAAGAGCGACTCACCGGTGACCTGGCGGATAACGAGTCCCTGCGACCACCCGAGTGCCTTGAGCGTGCCGAGTTCGCGGATGCGCTTGGTGACCGACGAGAGGGTGAGCAGCGAGGCGATCAGGATTGCGGCGACGAGACCGACAATCTCAAGTGCTGTGCCGAGCTTGTCGGTCAGCTTCTTCGTGTCGACGAGCGATCCCGAGATCCGGTCGGCGAGATCCTTGGCGGTCGTTACCGTGGAGCCGGAGAACGACTTCGTGATCGCGGCTGAGACGGTGGTCACGTGTGATGCGTTGTCGGCTTCCACGAGGACGGTGTTGACGCGACCCGTGTAGCCCGAGAGCTTCTGGAGTTCGGCGAGCTTGAGGTAGACGTCTGAGGATTGGCCGCCGAGCGGTGTTGTCGCGATGCCGATTACCGAGAACGACTTACCGGCCAATGAGATCTTCGAACCGACCTTCAGGTTGTTGCTGTTCGCGTAGCTGACGTTGACGATTGCCTGGTACGGGTCGGTGCCACTGAAGTAGGCGCCCGACGAGATCTGCGAGTTCGTGATCGCGCCGAGTGTTGGCTGGGTCTGGTCGACGCCGGTGACCGACTTCGTGTCGAAGTTGATCGAGCGTGGGCCGGAGAAGCCGCCACCGCCACCGCCACCGAAGCCGCCCGGGCCGCCACCTGCCCCGTTTGTCGTCGTCTGCCTCGGGACGGTGCCGGAGATGTGGACGGCGTTAAGAGTGAGCGAGCCTGTCGCGATTGAGACGTTCGCGAGCTTTGCGATCGACGTGACTTCCGTCGATGGGAATGTCTGCTGTGTTCCGGCGGTGAAGCGGTCGCTGCTGAACTTGGCGCCGGGCTTCAAGTTTTGGAAGTCGAAGCCGCGTGGGCCACCCTCTGAACGGAGCTTCGCGCGCTCGGCGGGCGTGAGCGACTGGAAGCCGCCCGAGGTGGTGGAGATGACGAGCGGCCGGGTGACCGACATGTCCGTGCCGAGACCCGTGAGGGGTTTCAGCACCTTTGCCTGCGCCTGGTTGAGCCCGGTGGAGAGGGCGTTGACGGTGACGACAAGTCCGACGCCGACCGCAAGGCCGAGCGCCGTGAGTAGGGTGCGGCCCCGGCGTCGCCGGAGCTCAGCAAGCATGTACGAGATGTAGAACACAGGCGCTCCTCGGTGGGTTCGCTGACGCCACGCGGCGACCCGGTGGACTACATCAGCGGCGCTTTAGAAGGGCCTAAGATTTCCCTATGAGTTTCGCCGCCAGCGTGAATGCGCGCTCGCGGCGCCCTTTCGGAACCGGAACGCTCTAACTGCCGACGGGCACGTCGAACACGGTGGCGTTTGGCCCACTAAATCCGTTTGACGATGCTCGCGCGAGCAGGCGGTGCACTCCGGATTCGGAGAACTGGATGCCGAAGACCAGTACGAAACAGACGCCGCAGGCGCGATCACAACGAGCTACGCGAGCGGTCCCGCCGGGAACGTTGCATCGTTCAACGGGCTCCCGATCAGCAGCTCAACCGTCGACTACCTCTACTACAGCGGACACGGTGATCTAGCTGCCGAAGCCGACAACAGCGGCGCATCAACCGCAACACACACCTACGACCCGTGGGGTGCGCCGTCCGACTCACCGTCAAACCAGACATCGCATCGATTCACCGGTGAGTGGAACAAGCAATACGACGCCACCACGAGCCTCGTCCTCATGGGCGCCCGGCCCTACGACCCCACACTCGGACGATTCCTCGCCGTCGACCCCGTCGACGGAGGATCGGCCAACTACTACGACTACGTTAACCAGGACCCGATTAATGGCTACGACTTGGAGGGAACTTCGTGTGGAGTCTCGGTGAGTTGCTATGCGAATGGTGCGAAGAAGACGGTCACGAAAGTCAGAAAAGCCGTCACTGAGACCTCGCTCGAGCTAGCTCAAATTCCTCCGTACGCGCTCTACCCCGGTAGCTACTTCGCATTGAAGGAAAGCGCAAAAGCGAATATCTCTTTGCCTCTTCC
>CAIWTI010000197.1 GCA_903915545.1 uncultured Actinomycetes bacterium
CGCATCGATCCTCTTCGGCGCCCTCACGATTGGCACCTCGACGCGTCAGCTCGATCCCAATGTGTTTGACCCGGCGTTGGCGTCGAACCTCACGCTGATCATCCAGGGTCTCGTCGTGCTGTTTGTCGGTGCTGACCTCGTGGTTCTTGGACTCTGGCTGAAACTCCGGCGATCGCTCGCGCCGTCACGGAAGGCACCTGCGTGAACGTCGCGGCCCGCATCCTGCAACCGTCGGTGAAGGTCACCGGCATCGGTGGCATTCTGCTCGGCCTGCTCGCCTTCTGGCTCGCCTTGCCGCCAGCACTTGTTCGGACGCCCGTGATTCCCGTGATACTCGGCATCGTGGCGGTGGCAGCGGGCATCTCCGTTGTGACGCGTGGACACCTTCGCCTTGGCTTCGGCGCCGTGGCGGCCGGAGTGATCGGAATCGTGCTTGGCCTGCTTGCCATCCAGTCGGGTGAGACCCACTTGCGAATGGTGTTCACGTGGGGCGGGCTCCTCGCGGCAACGCTTTCGTACGCAACACCGCTGACGTTTGCGGCGCTTGGCGGAATGTTTTCGGAGCGCTCAGGCGTCGTGAACATCGCTCTCGAGGGGATGATGCTCGTCGGCGCGTTCTTCGCCGTCTGGGGCTCGGATATCACTGGTAACTGGGTTCTCGGATTGCTGATCGGCATGGGCATGGGCGGGGTCTTCGCGCTGATCCACGCGATCTGGGCGATCCATTTTCGAGCGGATCAGATCGTCGGTGGTACTGCGATCAACTTCCTCGCGCTTGGCGTTACGGGGTATTTCTTCATCCAGATCTACGGGAACGACGGGACGCCCGACCTCACATCCGGCCACTGGTTCTCGGGCCAGTCGATCCCGAACGTCACCATTCCTGGGCTGAGTGCGAACAACTTCTTCGGTCAGGTGATTGGTGGCCTCAACCTGATGATCTGGCTTTCGATCGTTGCCCTGATCGTCTCGTACGTGGTGCTCTTCCGCACCTCCGTTGGACTCCGGATTCGCGCGGTCGGCGAGCATCCACGTGCGGCCGACACGGTCGGGATCGACGTCTACAAGACGCGGTACGCGGCGGTCATTGTCTCGGGCATGCTCGCGGCGATGGGTGGTGCGTATCTCTCCATCGGCTTCGTTCACTCGTTCAACCAGAACATGACCGAAGGCCGCGGCTTCATCGCGCTGGCGGCGCTGATCTTCGGGAAGTGGCGCCCGTTTGGTGCCTTTGCTGCAGCGCTCCTCTTTGGCTTCTCAAGCGCACTGGCGCAGCAGATTCCGCCGGCATATACCGATTCAAGCGTGTCGGTGCTCTCATCGTCGTCGCTCTTCCTGATTCTGCCGTACGTCCTCACGCTGATCGCCGTCGCCGGAGTCATCGGACGATCGGTCGCTCCTGCCGCCGACGGTCGACCGTATGTCAAGCAGTAGGCCCGTTCGGGTTGCGACGATCCTCGGACTCGTCGCGTTCCTCGCCACACCGATCGGTGTGATCTACGCGCAGGAGATCGGCGGACTCACCTTGCTTCAAGGGACAGAGGTCGGCGTTGCACTCGCTGTCGTATGTGCCCTCGCCGCCGTCGCCTGCGTCCGCCGCGCGCGGTTTCGACTCGCATGGAGTGTCCGCGAAGAGAACCTTCGCGCGGCACGCATCGCTTCGCTCCTTGCCTGGGCGGGCGTCTACGCCGCCGTAACCGGCGGGATCGCGCTTGGGGCGTACGCGCTCCTTGCCGCCAGTTCCTGAGCCGGTACCCTTCCCACGGCTGTGTTTGAGCTTGGCACGAGCCTGCGTGAGGCCCGCCACCGTCGTGGTGTCGAACTCGTGCAGGCTGAAGTCGCCACCAAGATTCGCGCCAAGTATCTGCGCGCGCTTGAAGATGAACGCTTTGAGCTCCTGCCCTCGCCGACCTACGTCAAGGGCTTTCTGCGAACGTATGCCGACTACCTTGGGCTTGAGGGTCAGTTGTTCGTCGACGAGTACGCATCGCGGTTCATCGCCCAAGACGAGGCGGCCGAACGCCGCGCAGCCCGTCGGCCTGGATCACGTGCCGCGGAGCGTCGTAACCGACGGTTCGAGACGATCGGTGTGCTCGCAGGACTTGCCGCTATCGCCGTCATTACGATCGTGGTGATCGGAGCGTGGACGTCGAGTTCGCACCCGACGGCTGCCCGCCACACGGGCAACACGTCAGCCGCAAAGGCGATCGTGACACCGCACTATCTTCTGATCAGCGCAGTCGGCGGCCCGTCGTACCTCGCGATCCACCGCAATGGTCCGTCTGGCCCAATCGTCTTCCAAGGAACGATCGCACGTGGACACACCGAGCCCTTCGATGGGTCGCGTTTTTGGCTCACCGTCTCAGATCCCGAGAATCTGAAGATCCGGGTGGGCGGGCGACTCGTGACGATCAGCGGCAGTCGCCCGGTCGTACTCACCGTGACCGCTTCCGGTTGGCATCTGGGTTGAAGCGCCCGCGGGCGCTGATCGTGCCGTCAGGCTCCGAGCTTGCTCGGGGAGATCGACTCGACCGCAACGGCCCGTATCTCGCGGCATCACTTGTGCGACTCGGCGTCGACGTTGCGGGCATTCGCATCGTCGGTGACGGTGAGGACGATCTTCGCGAGGCGATCCGGGATGGTCTGAGCTACGACGTTCTCGTTGTTACGGGAGGGCTCGGGCCGACCCACGACGACCGCACGATGGCGCTTCTCGCCGAAGCTGCGGGTGCGCCGCTCATTCTCGACGAGTCGCTCGAGCGCGAGATCGCGGCAGTGTCGCGAACGATTGCTGCGCGCCTCGGGAGGCCCTATACGGACTTCCATGAGGGAGTACGGAAGCAGGCGACGATCCCTACGGGCGCTGAGGTCGTCGGGCTCGCCGGTACGGCGCCGTCGATCGCGCTGCGCACACCACATGGCGTCGCCGTTGTGCTTCCCGGCCCGCCCACCGAAGTGCATGCGCTCTGGCCGAAGGCGATTGAGACGGCCACGTTCAAGGCGGCGCTTGGTGGCGCCGTTGCGCCGTCACGGAAGACGCTCCGCTTCTTTGGTGTCTCTGAATCCGCAGTCGCGCAGGCGTTGGCAGCAGCCGGGGGAGAGCCGGACGGAATTGAAGTGACGATCTGTGCCCGAGAGTTTGAGATCCACGTCGATCTCCTCGTGGCTGAGCATGGTGATGGGAGCGCCGAGTCGTTCGAGGCGTCGTTTGTCGCACCCATCGCAGAGCATCTCTACGGGCACGGCGAGGCGAGCGTTGAAG
>CAIWTI010000198.1 GCA_903915545.1 uncultured Actinomycetes bacterium
CGCGCTCATCGCCGGCGACGCGATCCCCGTCGCAGAGACGCCGCCCGTCGGCTGCTCTGTGAAGTGGCGCGACTAACAATGCGCCTCTAGCCGCAACGATCCGCACACCAGGAGTTGTGAACTTCCGACGCTCCTGAGAGAATCTCGGCACCCCCGTGCGTAGGCTCCTTCAAGCCTTGTTCGTTGGCGTGGTCCTCGCGGTCATGTCAGCCGCTCCATCCGCCGCCCAACCCGGTGCGATTTCGCGCGTCGCGTCGATCTTCTACTACCCCTGGTACGGCACCCCGTCTGTCGATGGCGCCTGGGTGCACTGGGGTCAGAATGGCCATCAGCCTCCCGACGACATCGCGGCTGCCTACTACCCAGCACGAGGCCTGTACTCGTCCTCATCGGCCGACGTTGTGCAGAACCAACTCGACCAGATTCGGGATGCGGGAATTGACGAGATTGCAACGTCTTGGTGGGGCAAGGGATCCCCGGAGGATCAGCGCCTCGGACTTGTCGTCGCGGCGGCCGCCCGCGACTCGGTTGCCATCGCCGTCCACATCGAGCCCTACCCGGGACGAACCGTTTCGAGCATCGCCGCCGACATTGCCTACCTTCGCGGCTTCGGTATCCACACGTTCTACGTGTATCGCGCGTTCGATTTCGCGCCGAGCGACTGGGCGCCCGTCCTTGACGTCCTCCACAAGCAGGGGATGACCGTCTTCGCGCAGACAGGACTGCCCGGCCTCGCAGCGGCTGGCCATTTTGATGGCGTCTACACCTACGACATCGTCACGTACGGCGGTGGCCTGCTCGCTCGCTACTGCACCGAAGCCCACGCCCTGCACCTTGTCTGCGCGCCTTCAGTTGGCCCGGGGTATGAGGCCCTGCGCGGCGCCGGCGACCAAAAGGTCAAGGCGCGCAATCAGGGGAAGACGTACGACGCGATGTGGCAGGCCGCGATCGCTGCCGGCGCCGATCGCGTCACGATTACGTCGTATAACGAGTGGGGAGAAGGGACGCAGATCGAACCCGCGGCAGCGGGCTACACCGCAGCGGGCTTCACCTATGGCTCGTATGAAGGGGCCTACGGGATGAGTGGCGCGGCGAGTGGGTACGCGTATCTCGTGCGCACGGCCTACTGGACGTCGATCTACCACGGCCCGTCGAAGTCGCGCCGTCGCTCGCGGTAAGGCCGTACGCGCGACCCGGCACGGAATCGGGCCGCGAGCTTATGCTGCACCGATGGCGACCCGACAGGCACCGCGTGGACTGGCGCAGCTCCCAAATGGGCTGACGATTGGCAGGTTGGTTGTCCTCCCAATCTTCGGCGTCTTGGTTGCGCGCTCGAGTGGGGGTCATACGTTGTGGGGCGCCGCCGTCTTCGGCGCCGCTGGGATCACCGATCAGATTGATGGCTACTTGGCGCGTCGCTGGAACGTCGAATCCGCCTTCGGAAAGATCGCCGACCCGCTCGCTGATCGTCTACTGATCGCACTCGCCGTGGTGCTGCTTTGGCACGCGGGACGGCTCCCGTGGCTCGCACTGGCGATCCCGTTGCGCGATGTTGTCCTCGTCGGCCTAACGCCGTTTGCGCTGAAGCGGGGGTATCGGTTCGAAGTGAACATGGCTGGCAAAGCGGCAACATGGGTGCTCTACGCGAGTCTCGCTGCCGTCCTCTGTACGGGCGCTGGCACCGCCTGGCCGCTCTGGATCTTCTGGTTTGGAGTCGCTCTAGCGGCTGTTGCTCTCGCCCAGTACGTGCAGAAGGCGCGCCGCGAGTTTCAGGCCTAAGCTCGATCTGAGGTTCACCCATCTGGGGGCTATTCTCAACTTGAGGTTGACGGTTGTCGGTCTATCGGGTGTAATCCAAGGCGACAACGAGGAAAGGCGCGAGCGGTGGAACCCCTTCCTGATCTTGGTTCGCTGTCGGACAGCGAACTGAAACGACTGATTGATGAACTTGAGGCCCAGGAGCGCGACGTGAGTTTCCAGCGGCGCATCCTGCACGGCAAGATCGACATCCTGCGCGCGGAGCTCGTCGCTCGGCTGCAGACGTCTGGCGGGCGAAGCGTGCTCGAGGACGTTGACGTGCAGCGACTGACAGACATCCTCACGGGCAAGGCGTCACCGGGAGCGTGACCCCCGTCTACTGCACCGAATGTGGTTTTCAGAACGCCGAGACGGCGCGTTATTGCGCGCGGTGCGGAGCGTTGATGGGCCCAGATCCGTTGGTCGAAACCACGCTCACGTTCAGTGCAGAGGAGCTGCGTGACGCGGCTGCCGCAACAAGCGACGACATCGTTGAGGGCCCGGCGCTCGTCGTGCGGGCAGGCGGCGGCAGAACGGGCGAGAGCTTCGGCCTCTCACGCGAACGGACGCGCATCGGGCGCTCGCCTGACTGTGAGGTGTTCCTCGACGATGTCACCGTCTCACGCAACCACGCCGTGATCGTTCGTCAAGGAGACGCGTGCACGGTTGAGGATCAGTCGTCCCTCAATGGAACCTTTGTCAATCGTCGGCGGATCGACGCTGTCCCGCTTGCAAACGGGGACGAGTTGCAGATCGGCAAGTACCGACTGACGTTTATCGCCCAGTAGGAGCGTTGTGACCATGAATGCCACTGTTGGAGGACGTGCTCGCGCAACCGGTCTTGTACGGATCGGGGAGGTCGTGCGACGCCTCACACCGGAGTTCCCGGACATCTCGATCTCGAAGATTCGTTTCCTTGAGGATGAGGGTCTGATCGCCCCCGAACGTACGCGCGGGGGATATCGCCTGTTCAGCGATGAGGACATCGATCGGCTCGAAACGATTCTCCGACTCCAGCGCGACGAGTTCCTACCCCTGCGCGTCATCCGCGACGAACTCGCCGCACCTGGCGGGGCCGAACGAAAGCGTCGGCGCCCGGCGGGTCTCGCTGACAAGGTCGACTTTGTCTCTCCCGACGACCTTCTGGCACGCGCGGGCGTTGAGCGACCGTTTGTGAAGAGCCTCGAAGACTTCGGCCTGCTCGCGCCCGTCGGCACGGGGAACGACAAGCGCTACCCCGACGGAGACATTGATATCGCAGCCATCTGCCACCAGCTCACACGCTTCGGCATCGATGCGCGGCATCTCCGCACGTTCAAGACGGCCGTCGATCGCGAGGCCGCGCTGCTTGAGCAATTGGTCGCGCCATCGCTTGCGTCACGCAACGCCGATCGACGTTCAACAGCGGTTCGTGACCTTCAAGCTCTCGCAGAGCTCGCGCAGGAACTAACATCCCTTCTCTTGTGGCGCGACGTACGAGACGTGGCTAGTCGATGAGCGGTATCGATCTGCGGGCGAAAGTCCGCGAGGTGCCTGATTTCCCGACCCCGGGAGTCGGCTTCAAAGACATCACACCAATGCTTGCCGATCCTGCTGCGCTGCAGGAGGCGATCGACCAGCTTGCCGTGTGGGTGCGAGAGAAGAGCCCCGACATCGTTCTCGGAGCCGAGGCCCGAGGGTTCCTGCTTGGGCCAGCCGTTGCCGCTGCCGCTGGGTGTGGGTTCGTGCCGGCACGTAGGCCTGGAAAGCTCCCACCGACGACGATCAGCGCCACATACGCCCTCGAATACGGCGAAAACGCCCTCGAGTTGCACCCCGACCTGGTTCCGGCAGGCGCTCGCGTGGTCATCCACGACGATGTCCTGGCCACGGGAGGCACCGTCGAGGCGATCTGCGGGCTCGTGGAGCGCTTGGGCGGCGTTGTGGTGGGTGCGTGCTTCGTGATCGAGCTGACGTTCCTGGGTGGCCGTGAGCGGCTTGCAGGGATCGATCAGCACGCGTTGATCACGTACTAGAGCTCACCGGACTGATCCGCGGCGTGGGGGACGCGTCAGTTCGGGTAGTCGTCTTCGCCATACAGGCGGACGAGCAGGAAGATCGCGCATGCGGAAACGGCGGCGAGAATGACCGACGTCGACTTTCCGAAGCCAACGGCGAGGCCGAGCAGCCAGATGTAGACGCCAAGCCCGGCCGCCCAAAGGAATGAGACCACGCCGTGGTCAAGAGCAGGAAGTCGGAAGCGACCCATCGGCAGAGAGGATAACGCTCGCGACGGCGGCCGGGTCGCACCAAGGGGCCGGACCAAAAAAATTCACCGAGGCGGTGGCGCTTTCGTCCCCCGTGCCTGCTGGCTTTCCGCTTCCGCGTACGGCCCTCGGGCTCGGATTCGACCTACTCGCGCTCCGTCCTCGGTGCAAGAGGAAGACTAGGGTCGGAGGCCGATTTCGGCAAGGGGGCGCCAAGCGAGATTCTGCGCATTTTGCGAGGATCCGATGATGCGAACGGGTTCATCAGAACGTCACATTTGGCGGCGGTTCTGGGGACAACTCTGTGCACATGCCCCCAGATGGTGGAGAACTCGGCTGAGGTGTTACGAACGCGTAAACGTCAGGTCTACGCGGCGTGACGTCAGGGCGAACGGGGCGTAGACGCTCGTTCTCTGCCAACTTGACATAACGCACCTTATCGTGCGTACAAGCGGAGACGCGCTCTAGCCCTTCAGATAGGCCTGAAGCGCGGGATTGTGGCGACGAAGCTGGGTGAGCGCCCGTGTCTCGAGCTGGCGAACGCGCTCTCGCGTGACCTGCAGGCGCGTCGCAACCTGTTCAAGTGTCTCGGGCGGCTCACCGTCAAGTCCAAAACGTCGCAACACCACGAGCTTCAAACGATCGTCGAGCGCCGCAATCGCATCGGCGATCTCATGGTCGCGCGCACGATCCTGCGTGTGGACGTCGGGGCTCGTGCCCGTCGTGTCCTCAACGATGTCCGCAACGGCTCCGCCGTCGTCTCCTACCGGCGTGTCGAGCGAGATCGCGTCGGAGACGACGCCAAGGATCATCTTGACGCGCGCTGGCTCCATGCCAGCCTCGGACGCGATCTCGTCCTCGGTCGGCTCACGGTCGAGCTTCTGTCCAAGACGCCGTCGTGCGCCCTGCGCACGCCGCACTTCGGCCGAGATGTGCGCTGGTAGGCGAATCGTGCGGCTCTGTTCGTCAAGTGCCCGCCCGATCGCCTGGCGAATCCACCAGGTCGCGTACGTCGAGAGCTTGTAGCCAAGCGTGTAGTCGAACTTCTCGACCGCGCGAATGAGACCGAGATTGCCTTCCTGCACGAGGTCAAGCAATGGCACACCCGAACGTGTGTACGGCTTGGCGATTGAGAGCACGAGTCGAAGGTTGCACTCGATGAGGCGTCGCTTCGCGGCTTCGTCCCCTTCGTCCTTGCGGCGAGCAAGGTCACGTTCCTCGTCGCGCGTCAGCAGCCGTCCATTGCCGATCTGGCGGATGTAGACGAGCAGCGGGTCGGCCGTCTCGCTCGCAACGGCAACTGGCTCCTCGGCGTCGTCTGCGTCGTCAAGCGGCGGCAGAAGCGTCAGCTCCGGCTCAGATTCAAGCTCCGTTTCGTGTGGTTGCGTCAGCATGGCGAGTACCGGTGTCGGTACTCGCGGTCATCGGCCGCCTATCCGGAACATTCAGCCGGGCCGCTGCCTACGGTTCGACCGGCGCAGGCGCAACAGAGCCGTCGCGACCAACACGAACCCCGCGCGCGAGAAGCCGCTCTCGAACGAGGTACTGGAAGGCGGGCCACGCACCGCGCCGAGGCTCAAACATGCGATAGACCTGCCACTCGGTGAGCGTGAGCTGAGCGCCCTCTACTCGGGCGTCACGCCAATCGGTAAACCGCGGTAGTCGCCCAATTGCGAGCGCGAGCGTGGCACCCTCGGTGAGAGCCCGTTCGAGCCGCTGCTCGCCGATCGGGACGTCGAAGCCG
>CAIWTI010000199.1 GCA_903915545.1 uncultured Actinomycetes bacterium
GCCGGTGCTGCTTGAGGTGCGAGACATCCCAGGCCTCCCAGGACGGGACGTCGGTTTCGAACGTTGCGAAGCCTGTCGCGATGCCAGCGGCGTAAATGCGGGCGACCTCCGGCCAATGTTCAGGCCGGAGGTCGCCCAAGGCGACAGACGGAATGTTCGTATTCGTTACGGGGTCGGAACGGTCGCGATCGTCTCGAGAATGCGACCCGCGATTGCGTACGGATCACCCTGCGAGTTCGGACGACGATCTTCGAGGTAGCCCTTGTAGCCGTCGTTCACGAAGCTGTGGGGCACCCGCACCGACGCGCCACGATCGGCAACGCCGTAGCTGAACTTGTCGATTGACTGTGTCTCGTGGAGACCCGTGAGGCGCAGGTGGTTGTCCGGCCCGTACACGGCGATGTGCTCTGCCTTGTACTTGTCGAACGCCGCCATCAGTGCCTCGAAGTACTCCTTGCCACCGGTTTCGCGCATAAACGTCGTCGAGAAGTTGGTGTGCATGCCGGAGCCGTTCCAGTCGACATCGACGCCGAGCGGCTTGCAGTGCCAGTTGACATCGACGCTGTAGGTCTCGCAGAGGCGCAGTAGGAGGTAGCGGGCGACCCAGACCTCGTCGGCGGCACGCTTCGAACCCTTGCCGAAGATCTGGAACTCCCACTGACCCTTCGCCACTTCGGCATTGATGCCCTCGTGGTTGATGCCGGCCTCGAGGCAGAGGTCGATGTGCTGCTCGACGATCTCGCGGGCGATGTTGCCGACGTTCTTGAAGCCGACGCCGGTGTAGTACTCACCCTGCGGAGGCGGGAAGCCGCCTTCGCCCGGGAAGCCGAGTGGCGCGCCGTCCTGGTACAGGAAGTACTCCTGCTCAAAGCCGAACCAGGTGCCGGGATCGTCCGGGATCGTCGCGCGCGTGTTGCTCGCATGCGGTGTGCCATCGGGGTTCATGACTTCGCACATCACCAGCACGCCGTTGTCGCGGGCCGGGTCGGGGTACGACGCGACCGGCTGCAGCAGACAGTCCGAGTTGCCGCCTGGGGCCTGGCGTGTCGAGCTGCCGTCGAAGTTCCACACGGGCAGATCTTCGAGCGCCGGGAAGGCGTCGTAGTCCGCAATCTTCGTCTTGCTGCGCAGGCCTGCAACGGGCTCATACCCGTCGAGCCAGATGTATTCGAGCTTGTACTTCGCCATTCGGTTCTCCTCCCGTCGCCAAAAAAGCAAACAAAAAAGCCCGACTCCCCAGGTGGGTTGTCAGGCTTCGTCGCCTCGGATGCTCGCTCCTAGCGAACGATCCTGCGGGAAGGGTATAGGGGGTCCGTGAGGGCCGTCAAATACGACCGGTTCGATCGTTTGAACGGGGCCTAGAGGAAGGTGCGGATCGACTCGCGCTCGACGCGCAGCCCGATCACTCGCGTGCCGCCATCGATCTGCTCGATCGACTCGGCGGGCACAAGCCGCAAGCGGCGCGGCAGGAAGCCGGAACGAACGGCGAGCGCATCGGGTGTGTTCGGCGACGAGCCGTACATCGGTGCCTCAACCTTGCCGACGACGCGGCCGCGCGCATCTGCGACGAGGAAGCCTGCGGTGCGACGGAGATCGATTGCCAGGGCGCTCACGGTTGCAACGCTAGTTCCCGATTGCATGGAATTCCCCTTCAACCGGTAAGCATTTTGCAAGTCCGATGTGCTCTTGCTCTTGATCTTGAATTCAAGAGGGGGCTCGGCGACTCATGCTTCGTCGACAGGACGGGCCAGGGTGGTGTCAGGCAAGGACGCAGGAAGTGTCGATAGCAGCGCTATCGACACGACCGAGGACGCCGCATGACGACGCCCTGGACGTCATGGCGACACAAGACCATGTGTTGCCGTGCCCCCGTCTACGAGCCGGGCTTCGCTGACATGACCCACCAGGCCGCGGCGAGCGCGACGATGTAGGCGAGCGTCAGGAACATCACGGCGCGTGACTGCCAGGGGCCGCGCGGTGCTTTCGTCCAGGCGTAGGCAGCACCGACGGCAGCGAGCAGAACGAGCACGGTGCCGGTGCCGAGCGAGGCGCCGATCTTCAGCCAGCGCTCGGTGTTCGGGACGTCTTCTTTGTGCTGTGCCCATGTCCCGAAGACGACGAGCAGCAGCCACGACGGGAGTGCGACAAGGAGCAGTGAGCGGAATGTCGCGCGGGCGAAGAGTTCGGGGTGCTTGCCGGAGGTGCCGGCGCGCGACAGGATCAGCGCGGTGAGCACGGCACCGAAGAGCAGCGTTGCCGTAAGGACGTGGATGAAGACGGGAAGCTTCGCGCTCATTGGCCGGGCTTCCAGACCATCAGGGCGAGGATGATGATGACGAGTACGCCGCTGCCCCGCGAGAGAATGAGGTTCTTCGGGTTGCGCAGGCGAGCACTGAGTTCGGCACTTGGCTGGTCGCCTTCGCTCGCGAGGCGTTCGGCGAGCTGGCGGGTCTCCCGGTCGGCCTTTCCGCCGATGCCACCAAGTGCCATCGCGGCAATCCACAGGATGATCGCGAGCAGAACCCACGGTGCGCTGAGCCGGAACTCATGTCCGTGACCGACGAGAGCGAACCCGAGCGTGAGCGTGAGGATCGCGCCAACACCGACGAGCGGGACAGCGATTCGGGCGATGCGAAGTAGCGCGGCAATCTCGCTGGGCTTTGTCTGTCCGCGGGCGATCACGCTGACGATGGCCGCGAGCACTCCGCCTCCGAGGAAGAGAAATGCCCCCGTCACATGCAGGGCGAGCATCCATTCGTACGCGACGATCACGAGGGCGCAGCGTACGCTTCGTCGCGGATGGATGTTCGAGAACGTCACCTGCGGTTGCTGACCGACACGATCGAGGCGGTCAATTCGACCCTCGATTTGGAAGAGGTGCTGTCGCAAGTTGCGTCGAAAGTCGCGAACGCGCTGCACGCTGACGCGTGTTTTGTCTACCTCTACGACGAGCGTGCGGGCGAGCTGGTGCTTCGGGCGACCCACGGCACGAGCGTCGACGAGATGAGCCACCGGCCGCGGATGCGGCCAGGGGAGGGCATCACGGGTTCGGCGGCTGCGCAGCGTGGGCCAGTGATGATCGCGACGCAGGCGCACCTCGACCCTCGTTTCAAGAACTTCCCGAATCTTCCGGAGGACGAGTACGAGTCGATCCTCGCCGTGCCGATCCTTGCCCGCGGGGAACGGCTCGAGGGCGCACTCAACGTGCGGACGAAGACCGCTTACACGTTCACCGATGCCGAGATCGAGCTGCTCCTTGCGATCGCGGCGCAGGTTGCCCAGTCGATCGAACACGCGAAGCTCTACGCCGAGGCACAGCGGCGTGTCCAGGAGCTTGAGGCGCTTGCGCGGATCTCGGAGGCGGTCTCAGAGTCGCTCTACCTCGAGGAGTCACTCGAGGCGGTCGTGAAGACGACGGTGGATGCGCTCTCGGCGACGGGTGCCGCGCTCGTCCTTGAGGACGGCAAGATCGCGTGGCCTGAAGGTACGGCTGATGTGTACGCAATCCGTTCGCCCCTGCGGTGGCGAGGCAGGACGATCGGTGAGCTTGTTGCCGACCGTGCGACGCCGTTCAACGACGACGACGAAGAGATGCTCGCCTCGATCGCACAACACGCTGCTGTCGCGCTTGAGCATGGTCGCGCGGTACTGCGCGGCGTACTCGCCCAAGAGATTCACCACCGTGTGAAGAACAACCTCCAGACGGTCGCATCGCTGCTCCGCTTGCAGGCGCGTCAGCCGGGCGTCGACGCACGCAAGGCGCTTGAGGATTCGGTCAATCGGATCCTCGCGATCGCTGCGGTTCACGAGGTGTTGACCGAGCGGCGTGACGACGATGCTGACCTGTCAGAGCTGCTCGAACGGCTTCGAGCAACGCTCGTTCAGGGCGTTGGTGCTGGTCGAGAAGTCGAAGCGAACCTCGCGACCGTCTACCTCGCCGGTCAGCGGGCAACCTCGCTGGCGCTGATCTTCTCGGAGCTGCTCGGTAACGCGATCGAGCACGGCGGCCCTCACATCCGTGTCGATCTCACAGCCGCCGATGGTGCCGCCGAGGCACTGCTCACCGTGTCTGACGACGGACCCGGCCTGCCGGCCGAGCAGGTCGACGGCACGGGCCTCTCAATCGTGAAGGCTCTTGTCCGCGACGAGCTGCGCGGCACACTCGATTTCATTTCAGGCACGGGGCCAGGCGACGCGGGGATGCGCGCCGAAGTTCGATTCCCCTTGGGCTAACGCCCTATTCGCCCTGGGGCAGGAAACCGAAGTGGAAGTGGTCGCCGTGGGCTTCCACATCCAGAATCTGGTCGTCGAGCAGCTCAGCGGCTGCGGGATCGAGGAAGACCCGGGCGCCGTCACGTTCGACGACAACGTCGCCGTCGGCAGGGCCGTCGGCTTCGTCGACCTGGATCTCAGCCTCTTCTTCGCCCTCGTCGATCGCGGTGAAGCGGAGTCCGCCACCGTCCTCACAGATGGGGCGGAGCGACTCGACGGCTTCGTCTGTGAGTTCAAGCATGGCGCCCACCCTAGCTGAGGGTGAGGGGGAATCGTGCGCCTGGTGTGCGGGGGCGTACGGGCCGCTCCTACACTTCGGCCGTGCGCATTCTGATTGCTGAAGACGAGACGATCATCCGGCTCGACCTGCGAGGACTTCTCGAGAAGGCGGGTTACGAGGTTGTCGGTGAGGCGCGTGACGGCGAAGAGGCTGTTGCGCTCGCTGCCGAGCTCGAACCGGATCTCGCGATCATGGATGTGAAGATGCCTCGACTCGACGGAATCGAGGCGGCGCGTCGGATCCTTGAGGCGCGGCCGATTCCGGTTGTGATGCTCACCGCGTTTGGCCAGCCCGATCTCGTCGCGCGGGCAGTCGAGGTTGGCGTGTTCGGGTACCTCGTCAAGCCGTTCCGTGAGCAGGATGTCGTCCCGGCGATCGAGGCAGCACGTGCGCGGTACGAAGAGCTCGCGGCGGTGCGCGGAGAGGTCGACACGCTCAACGAAGCGTTGATTGCGCGCAAGGCGATCGAACGAGCCAAGGGGCTGTTGATGGAGAAGGAGAAGCTCAGTGAAGGGGATGCGTTCGCGCGACTCCGTAAGGCGAGCCAGGTCTCGGGCCGTCCGCTTCGGGTGATCGCTGAGGCGGTCATCGCGACGCTGGAGGTGTCGTGAGCACGGCTATGCCACCGCTTGAGCGCCTCGACACTGGGTCGGGGACGGGCCTTGGTGCTGCGTGGCGGGTGATCGTCTTGAACGACGATCACAACACGTTCGAGGGTGTTGCGTTTGCGCTCGCGCAGACGATTCCCGGTGTCGATTACGAGCGCGGCTTGAAGTTCGCAAACCAGATTCACGCGTCCGGTCAGGCGATCGTGTGGTCGGGCCATCAGGAGCTTGCTGAGCTGTATCACTCGGAGCTTGAGGCAAAGGGCCTCACGATGGCTCCGCTAGAGACCTAGGCGCCTGAGTCCTAGGAAACAGCGCCGCTAGCTCGCGGCAGCCTCCTGCTCGGCAAAGAGCGTCTCCCACCGGTCGAGTAGCTTCTCGAGTTCTCCGCGTGCGCTGGCGTGCTCGTTGAGCAGCTTGGCGTCTGACCAGTTCTCGGCAAGCTGGCGCTCGAGCTCCGCGACGCGCGCCTCGGCCTTCTCGATGTCGCGCTCGACGAGCTCGACGGGGGTGGCCTTCGGCTTCCCTGGTCGGGCTGCGGGCTTCGGGGGTTTTGCAGGCTTCACGGCGGCGGGAGCGGTGGCCTCCTCGTCACGGTCGCGGTATTCAGCCCACCCGCCCATGTAGGTGTTCAGCTTCCCGCCCTCGAGTGCGATCAGGCGACCCGAGACCGCATCGAGCAGTGCGCGATCGTGCGTGACGAGGAGCACAGCGCCAGGGAAGGCGTCGAGCGCCGCTTCGAGTGACTCGCGGCTCTCGAGGTCGAGGTGGTTCGTGGGCTCGTCGAGGACGAGGAAGTTGGCGCCGCTTGCGACGACGATTGCGAGGGCGAGTCGCCGGCGCTCGCCGCCGGAGAGCGCCGTGACCGGCTTCTCCTGCTCGTCGTAGCCGGAGAAGAGGAAGCGGCCGAGGAGATTCTGGGCTTCTGGTCGACGTAGCCCGGTGCCCGCAACCGTGGCGTCGAGGACGGTTCCGCGCTCGTCGAGCTCAGCTTCGTGCTGCGAGAAGTAGGCGATCTCGACGTCGTGGCCGGTTCGGATGACGCCTGCCGTGGGCTGGCGACGCCCGAGGATCGTCTCGAGTAGCGTCGTCTTGCCCGCGCCGTTGTGGCCGACGAGCGCGACATGCTCGCCTCGCTCAATTGCGAACGAGCCGCCGGTGATCAACGTCTTGTCTCCCGCGGTGAGCGTGATGTTCTCGGCCTCGAGGACGACCCGGCCAGAGCGCTTCGGCTTGAGGAACTCGAACCCGAGTGTCTTGCGCTCTTTCTTGGTCGGTTCCACGCGCTGGTCTTTGAGCCGGTCGATCTGCTTCTGCTTCGACTGCGCCTGGCGTGCCTTGCTCGCCTTCGCGCCGAAGCGGGTGACGAAGCGCTCCAGTCGTTCGATCTCCTCGCTTTGGCGGTCGGCGGTGCGTTGCAGGTGTTGCTGCCGTGCCGCCTCTTCCCGCCGCCACACATGCCACTTGCCGGGGAAGTACGTCGACTTGCCGCCTTCGAGTTCGAGCACGGCGGTGGTGACGGCCTCGAGGAACCAGCGATCGTGGGCAACGAGAATCACCGCCGCATCGATCGTGCGAAGCATCTCCTCAAGCCACTCCATTGACTCGATGTCGAGGTGGTTGGTCGGTTCATCGAGCAGCAAGAGGTCGGGCTGGGCCGCGAGTGCGCGGGCGAGTGATGCGCGTGTGAGTTCCCCACCCGAAAACGTCGAGAGCGGCCGATCGAGGTCGTCGTCGGTAAACCCAAGGCCTCGCACGACAGCTCCTGCGCGCGATCGCCAGTCGTAGCCCCCCGCGTGCTCGAGGCGAGCTTGCGCTTCGGCGTAGCGACGGAGCGTCGCGGGGTCGTGTGTCCCGGTCGCCATCGCCTGTTCGAGAGAGCGGAGCTCATCCTCGATCGCGGCGAGGTCGGAGGTGCCCGCGAGGACGTAGTCGCGCAGCGGACGCGGGCTCGCGGCAGGAGGCCGCTGATCGTGCAACGCGACGCGGGCGCCCTTCTCCCACGCGAAGTCGCCCATGATCGAGGCTTCGCCGGCAATCCCACGCAGGAGCGTGGTTTTGCCGGCCCCGTTACGACCTGCAAGCGCCAAGCGGTCGCGGCGTTCGACCTTGAAAGACACGCCGTCGAACAGGGGCGACCCTGCTAGTTCCTTGCGGAGATTTGATGCGATCACGATGGCCATAGCGTTTAGCCGCCACAATGAGGGTATGCGGCACGGACTTCGCAGGAGAATGTTCTTCGCCAGCGCAGGCCTTGCCGCGCTCATCGGCGCTGCGTTCGTCATTCTGATCGTTGCGATCGTGAACCTGCGGTCGCAATCGCGCACCGAGCGTCACTCGGAAGAGGTGATCGCAACCGCGAACAAGCTGGAGAAGCTGGTTCTCGACCTCCAGACCGGTGCGCGCGGGTACGTGATCAGCCATCACGGCGTCTATCTCAAGCCGTGGCAGAACGCGAACGCCGCGTTCCCGGAGATCGCGGCGAACCTCCAGAGGCTTGTGAAGTCGAATCCGACGCAGGCGAAGCGCGCAAAGAACATCATCGCCGGGATCAAGGATTACGAGGTCACGTGGGCCGACCTCGTCATTCTCACGGCGGCTGAGAACCCGACCAAGGCGCGGGCGCTCGTGATCACAGGGGTAGGCGAGCAGAAGGTCGACCGCCTCCGCCGCCAGTTCGACGCGTTCGTCGCTGCGGAGCAACTGCAGTCGGACAAGCTCCGGCAGCGAGCCGATCGGCAGGAGACCTACGCGATCGTGCTTGGTGCGTTCGGCCTTGGGAGCTCGCTGCTGCTGATCGCCGTGTTTGGCGTGTACGTCGCACGCCGCGTCGTCGGGCCGATCCGTCGCGTGGCTGGTGCGACTCAGCGTCTCGCGGCAGGCGACTTGAGCGAGCGGGTCGGCGAGGGTGGGAGCGACGAGATCGGGGAGCTCGGCCGCAACTTCAACCGCATGGCCGAATCGATCGAGACCGCCCAGGAGGAGCTCGCCGGCCAGAACAACGACCTTGCGCGCCTGACGACCGTGCTGCGCGGCGTTCTCGACTCAACGGTCGACGGGATCGCGCTCACGGACCTCGACGGGAACATCCAAATCGTCAACCGACCGCTGCAGAAGTTCGTCGACGAACTCGGGCTCGAGGAGGGCGGCAACGTCGTGGAGCAGCTCCTCTCGGCGCGCGAGAAGCTTCGCGATCCGGAGAACTTCCAGGAGCTGATCGAGCGGCTCCGCTCGCACCCCGACGAGCCGTCGGCCGACGAGTTTGAGTTCCTCGATCCGTACCGGGTCTTCGTTGAGTACACCGCGCCGGTGCGGACAGACAACGGCGAGCTGCTTGGCCGGATCTGGACGCTCCGCGAGGTGACGCAGGAGCGTGAGCTTGACCGACTCAAGGATGAGTTCGTCGCGACGGTCTCGCATGAGCTGCGGACGCCGCTGACGTCAATGATGGGCTTTCTCGAGATGCTCCGCGAAGGGGAGGCGGGCGGCCTGACCCCCGAGCAGTCGCGCTTCCTCGGCATCGTCTACCGGAGCTCCGAACGGCTCCAGCGGCTTGTCGGCGACCTGCTCTTTGTTGCACGACTCGACGCAAGCGGCCTGCAGTTGCACCTCGAAGACGGCGTTCGTCTCGACGAGGTCGTCACCGATTCGATCGAATCCTCGTCGGCACTCGCTCGCTCGAAGGACATCGAGCTGACATTCGCCTGCAACGAGCCGAACGGTGTCGCCGTTCGCGGCGATAAGGAGCGTCTCGCGCAGGTCACCGCGAACCTCCTCTCGAACGCGCTCAAGTTCACGCCAAGCGGCGGCAAAGTCGGCGCCCGCGTGTTCATCGAGGGCGAGGACGGTGTACTTGAGATCGAGGACACGGGCATCGGTATCCCCGAGGCAGAGCAGGAACGGCTGTTCTCGCGCTTCTTCCGCTCGTCCACGGCCACGAGCCAGGCGATTCCCGGCACGGGCCTAGGACTCGCAATCGCTCGGGCGATCGCCGAGGCACACGGCGGGTCGATCACCGTGAAGTCCAAGGTTGGCGACGGAACGTGCTTCCGCGTCGTCATCCCGCTGTGACCACTCTGTAGCTCGGAACGCCGATCCCAGGCAGGACTCTGCCGGTATCGTCGAATCCAGAGCGGATGCCGCATGTCGCGGTGAACGCACGATTCGACGAGGGAGTGAGCACGTGAAGATCGCCGTAGCCTTTGACCACCGCGGAGTCCACCTGCGCGAAGCTGTTCTGGAAGTCCTTGCCGGTCACGACGTGATCGACTTCGGCACCCACAACGACGAGGTTCGGGTCGACTACCCGGACAAGGCTCGTGAGGTTGGCGAGGCGATTCAGCGAGGCGACGCAGAGCGGGGGATTCTCGTGTGCGGTTCGGGTGTGGGTGCGTCGATCGCGGCCTGCAAGCTCACCGGCGTACGCGCAGCGATCTGTCATGACCCCTATAGCGCGCATCAGGGTGTCGAGCACGACGATCTGAACGTGCTGTGTCTGGGCTCGGAGATCATCGGCCCGTCGGTCGCACGCGAGCTCGTTGCGACGTTCCTTTCGGCGGCATTCGACGGCGGCGAGCGGTACGTGGCGCGCCTCGACAAGGTTGCTGCAATGGAGCGTCGACTCGGCACGTGATCACGGTGGCTCACGGAGATCGGTAGGGCGGCGATTTCGGGAACGCAAGCAGCGAGCGTGTCGTTAACCCGAGAGAGTCCCCATACGAGAAGAAGGTGGTAGACATGTCACGGCTCACAGCACTTGCGGAACACGGACAGTCGGTGTGGGTCGATCTTCTCTCGCGCGAGTTCGTTTCGTCGGGACGCTTAGCTGACCTCGTCACGAGGCATGGAGTGATGGGGCTGACCTCGAACCCCGCGATCTTCCAGGCTGCGATCTCCGGCTCGAGCGCCTACGACGCGCAACTTGCCGAGGTCCTGGCGACGGGTGCTGACGAACGCGAGACGTTCTTCGAACTTGCAATCGCGGATGTTCAGGCGGCCTGTGACGTGCTCCGCTCGGTATTCGACGCGACGGCCGGCAACGACGGGTTCGTCTCGCTTGAGGTCGACCCAGGGCTTGCCTACGACACCGTAGGGACAACGCGACAGGCACTCGAGCTTGCCGAGCGGGTCGATCGGCCGAATCTGATGGTGAAGATCCCGGCGACGGAAGCCGGTCTTCCCGCGATCGAAGAGGCGATCGCACGCGGGGTGTCGATCAACGTGACGTTGATCTTCTCGCTCGAGCGGTACGCAGCTGTGGTTTCGGCCTACCTCGCCGGTCTGGAGCGGCTTGTTGCTGCGGGTGGCAACCCGGGGCAGTTGCGATCTGTCGCCTCGTTCTTCATCAGCCGTGTTGACTCCGAGGCCGATCGCCGCCTTGAAGCAGCGGGGCGTCCAGAGCTCGCGGGCAAGCTCGGGATCGCCAACGCGAAGCTCGCCTACCGCCACTTCACCGAGGCCTTCGCGGGTCCGCGGTGGGAGGCGCTCGCCGCCCGTGGAGCAGTTGCGCAGCGCCCGCTGTGGGCGTCGACGTCGACGAAGAATCCGGCCTACCGGGACACGATGTATGTCGAAGAGCTGGTTGGGCCGCAGACGGTGAACACCATGCCCACCGAAACGATTGAGGCGTTCGAAGATCACGGCGTCGTTCGCGGCAACACCGTGTGCGACGGGTGGCACGAGGCAGACGAGCTGTTCGCGGCGATCGCTGCCGCAGGAGTCGACGTCGTCGATGTGACCCGCGTGCTCGAGGATGAGGGCGTGAAGAAGTTCGCAGATGCCTTCGACGCTCTGCTCGATGTGATCCGTGCGCGGCGCGGAGAGATCTCACCCGCGTGACGCGCGAACCTCTCACTCCCGCCGAGATCGTCGAGCGAATTTGGGCGCGTGATCCGATGCTGTGGACGGGCCGCGACGAGGGTCGGTGGCTTGGGTGGCTCGACGAGCCAAAGCGGGGCGAGCAAGAGGTCGATGCGCTCGCGGAGCTGGCCGATGGTGTCGCCGGACTTACCGACGATGTCGTGCTCCTCGGCATGGGTGGGTCGTCGCTGGCACCCGAGGTGCTGCGCGTCGCGCTTAACGCCAACCGGTTTCACGTGCTCGACACGACGCATCCCCGCGCGATCCGTGAGCTCGAGGCACGCATCGATCCGGGCCGCACGCTGTTTGTCGTCGCGTCGAAGTCCGGTTCGACGCTCGAGACGCGTTCACACGCTGAGTACTTCTGGTCGCGCGTACCCAAGGGCGACAAGTGGATTGCGATCACCGATCCTGGTTCCGACCTCGAACGACTCGCGCGTGAGCGAGGCTTTCGGGCGGTCATCTCGGGCGAGCCTACGATCGGGGGCCGCTATTCGGCGCTCTCACCGTTTGGTCTCGTGCCCGCCGCACTGATGGGCATGGACGTGATGCGGCTGCTCGTCCGCACACGCGAGATGTCCGACGCGACGCGTGGGGTTGTTGGGAATCCCGCCCTCGACCTTGGGCTGGCCCTTGGCGAGGGTTGGCATGAGGGACGCGACAAGGTCTGCATCAGCGGCAACGCAGGCTCGTTTGGTCTTTGGGCCGAGCAGCTACTCGCCGAATCGACAGGCAAGCTTGGCAAGGGTTTGATTCCAGCCCCTGGTGTCTCTGGGGCAGGAAGCGACCGCCAGCACCATACGGTCGATATTGCCGACCCCTACGAGCTCGGGCAGGAGTTCTTCAAGTGGGAGTTCGCGACGGCCGTTGCCGGCGCGTTGCTCGGCATCAACCCGTTCGATCAGCCCGACGTCCAGGCGGCGAAGGATCGAACGAACGAGGTGTTGAAGGCGGGCGACGCAGCCCTTGAGATGGAAGGTTCGATCGCCGAGATCGCGGAGTTGGCAGCGCCCGGCGACTACATCGCGATCCAGGGGTTCATCGACCCGACCGAGGCGGCAACCGAACGTCTCTGGTCGGTCGCCCGGTCGCTTGAACAACGCACCGGCTGCGTGCCAACGGTCGGCATCGGGCCCCGGTACCTCCACTCGACAGGTCAGCTCCACAAGGGCGGCCCCAACACCGGACTCTTTATCCAGGTGCTTGATGATGTGGGCGACGAGCTGCCGATTCCGGGGCAGCCGTTCGGGTTCGGGCGCCTCATTCGTGCGCAAGCCGCTGGCGACTTCGCCTCGCTCAAGGAGCGCGGCCGCCGTGTTGTGCGCGTCCACCTCAACGACCTCGAGGAGGTCTCGTGAAGCTTGGCATGATCGGACTCGGACGGATGGGTGCGCGCATGGCGGAGCGCCTGCGTCGCGCAGGTCACGACGTCGCAACCTACGACCCGCAGGTCGAATCGTCGGCGTCTTCCGTTGCCGAGCTTGCGACGCAGCTCGCCTCACCTCGCATCTTCTGGCTGATGGTTCCTGCCGGTGAGATCACCGAGTCGACGTTCGACGCGGTTCTCGCCGTGGCATCGACGGGCGACATCGTGATCGACGGTGGCAACTCGAACTTCCGCGATTCACAGGCCCGGGCGCGCCGTGCCGCAGAGCAGGGTGTTGCGTTCATCGACGCGGGCGTTTCGGGTGGCGTCTGGGGACTCGACAACGGGTACTGCCTGATGGTCGGTGGCGACAGAGCGGCGGTCGAGCTTGTTGAGCCGATCTTCCGCGATCTGGCTCCAACCGATGGTTACGCCCATGTTGGGACGGCGGGTGCCGGTCACTTCGCGAAGATGGTGCATAACGGCATCGAGTACGGCCTGATGCAGGCCTACGCCGAGGGCTTCGAAGTGATGCGCAAGTCGGAATTCGACTTCGACCTTCACGAGGTCGCGGGAATCTGGCGCTACGGATCGGTTGTGCGCTCGTGGCTCCTCGACCTGCTCCACAACGCGTTTGAGCAGGAGGGTTCGGGGCTCGACCGGATCAAGGGCTACGTCGAAGATTCGGGCGAAGGGCGTTGGACGATCGCCGAAGCGATCGCCGAGGATGTCCCCGTTCCTGTCATCTCGGCTGCGCTCTTCGCGCGCTTTGCCTCCCGCGAGGATGAGTCGTACGCGGCGAAGGTCAACGCGGCGCTCCGCGCCCAGTTCGGTGGTCACGCAGTCAAGTCGAATGATGAGGCGGGTTCGTGAGCGCGCACGCCGAAGAGAATCCGCTGCTTGAGGGGCTCGATCTCGGACGTCGTCCCGAGTCGTGTGCGCTCGTGATCTTTGGTGCGTCCGGCGACCTCACTCAGCGCAAGCTGATGCCGGCGCTGTACTCGCTCGCGATCCGCGGCCTGCTGCCCGAACACTTCGTCGTCATTGGCGCGGCGCGCACCCCGGGCACAGACGATGAGTTCCGCGCGAAGATGCGCGAGGCGATCGAGAAGTACGCGCGTGACCCGTTCCGGGAGGATGTGTGGGAACGACTTGCCTCGGGCATGCGCTACGCCGCGCTCGACTTCTCCGACGAGACGAGCGAGAACTCGCTCGTCCGGATCCTCTCGACCGTCGATGCTGAGTACGGGACACAGGGCAACCGCGTCTTCTACTTCGCGGTACCGCCGAACGCGATCGCGACGCTCGTCAGCGAGCTCGCCGCACGTCGGGCCGCCGAAGGTTGGGTGCGACTGATCATCGAGAAGCCGTTCGGGAACGACCTAGCCTCGGCACGCTCGCTCAACGAGCTGATCGCCGACCGCTTCTCGGAGCGCGAGGTCTATCGCATCGATCACTACCTCGGCAAAGAGACCGTGCAGAACATGTTGGCGTTGCGTTTTGCCAACGGCATCTTCGAGCCGATCTGGAATCGCCAATTCGTCGACCACGTCCAGATCACCGTGGCCGAGTCGATCGGCATCGAAGGGCGCGGCTCGTTCTACGAGCACACCGGCGCGATCCGCGACATCTTCCAGAACCTCCTGCTGCAGCTGGTTGCGATCACCGCCATGGAGCCGCCGAGCGACTTCACCGCCGACTCGGTACGGAACGAGAAGGTCAAGGTGCTCCGGTCGTTGCAGACGCCCGACCCAACATCTGTCGTGCGGGGCCAGTACGGCCGCGGCTTCGTTGAGGGCATCGAGGTTCCGGGCTATCGCGAAGAGGATGGCGTCGACCCGGCGTCGATGACCGACACCTACGTCGCCGCCAAGCTCTACGTCGACAACTGGCGTTGGGCGGATACGCCGTTCTACGTACGCATGGGTAAGCGGCTGGGTCGCCGCGAAACCACGGTTGCGATCCAGTTCAAGCGGGCACCGCACCCACCCTTTGCCGAGGCAACCTCGGACAGCCTGCGGCCGAACGTTCTGTTGATTCACGTCCAGCCCGACGAGGGCATGTCGCTGGCGATCGGCGCCAAGGTCCCAGGGCAGGGAATGTCGATTCGCACCGTTCACATGGACTTCCTCTACGGCAGCGCGTTCCGCGAAGGTCTTCCCGAGGCGTACGAGCGGCTGATCCTCGACGCGATGCTCGGTGACGCGACGCTGTTTACGCGCTCCGATGAGATTGAGGAGCAGTGGGCGCTCGTCGACGCGATCACCTCGGCGTGGGAGCGCGATCGCACGGCGTTCCCGAATTACGCCGCCGGGACGTGGGGGCCGCCATCTGCCGACGAGCTGCTGCATCGCGATGGCCGCTCGTGGCGACGGCACTGAGCCCGGAGGGATCATGAAGACGCTTCTGCATCACGAGACGTGGACGGGCACGGACGTGACGATTCGCGACATCGAGCGCGAGCTGCAGCGGCTACGGAGCTCCTCCGCAGCGTCGGGGTCGATGCATTTGCGCACGAGCGTGCTGACGCACATCGCCTGGGTTCCACGGGAGTGGCGCGATGCCGCCGAGGAGACGCTCCAGGGGCTCGCCGAGCGACATCCATCGCGAACGCTGATCCTCACGCCCGAACCGACCGGGGCGACGGGCATTGATGCCGAGCTCGCGCTGCGATCGTTTGCCGCCGGTCAGCACGCCGTCTACTCGGAGGTGATCTCGCTCACGCTGCGTGGCGCGACGTCGCTCGCACCCGCCTCGATTGCGCTGCCGTTGCTGATCTCTGACCTGCCGGTCTTTCTCCGTTGGCGTGGCCGACCCGATTTTGGTGGGCGTCAGTGGCGCCAGCTCGTTGGTGTTGCCGACCGCGTCGTCATCGATACAAGCGAGTGGGATGAGCTGCGGCCGAATGAGCTCTGCCGGGAGTTCGAAAAGACCGCGCTCTCGGATATCGCCTGGGCGCGAACGGTGGAGTGGCGACGGGTCCTTGCGGGGACCTGGCCCGAGATTCGGGATCAAGAGATTCGCCTGGCAGGGCCGCCTGCCGAGGCCGAGCTGCTGCGGGGCTGGCTGGTTGCTCGCCTGGAACGCGGCGTCCGGGCCGTTGCGCCAGCGGCGGAGATCTCCGTGACCCTGGACGGGGTGCCTGTGACGGCGCCAACAATGTTCGCCGTCACATCAAGCGATCGGCTCTCAGCCGAGCTTGACCGCTTCGCGCGCGATCCGATCTACGAAGCTGCGGTTCGGGCGACGGCCTAGCCGTGCCCGAGCTCGGCAAGGACGAGCTCGTGGATCGAACCGTTTGAGCTGAGAAACGACTGGCGATGCCCCGTCGCGTCGCCCGTGAGTGTGGTGCAGCGACCGCCAGCCTCCTCAACGAGGAGCTGAACGGCGGCGAAATCCCAGAGCGCGAGTTCGCGCTCGCCTGCGAAATCGACGGCGCCTTGCGCGACGAGGCAGTGCTGCCAGAAATCGCCAAAGCCGCGCTCAGTCCACGTGCGGGCCGTGACCTTGCGCCAGGCGTCGGTCATATCGCTCGACGATGTCGTCGATGAGACGGCATCTTCGATTCGCGTGACGTGCGACACATGGCAGAGCTCGCCGTTTGCAAACGTTCCCGAACCACGGGACGCCCACCAGCGCTGACCGAGCGCGGGTGCGGAGACAACGGCGACCTGAAGCTCTCCTTCGACTTCGAGGGCAAGGAGCGTCGCCCAGACAGGAACGCCTCGGACGTAGTTGCGTGTGCCATCGATCGGATCAACGATCCAGCGTCGGCTGTGTTCGCCGTCGTCACCGAACTCCTCACCGAAGACGCCTTCATGACGACCCGACGCAGCAACGAGTCGACGGATCGTCTCTTCGGCGCCCTTGTCCGACTCGGAGACGGGAGTGAGGTCGGGCTTCGTCTCGATCCGCAGATCAGTTGCGCGAAACCGCGGCAGGGTGATTGCATCCGCGGCATCGGCGAGGTCGTGCGCAAAGCGGAGATCGGCTTCGATGCTCATGGCGCGACGGTAGCGGAGAGCGCGGCTTCGAGCGCTGCTGCCGCGGCGAGCACGAGCGAGTCGGAACCAGGCCGTCCTGCGATCTGAATCGAGGCTTGGAGGCCATCGGTTGCGACACCGCACGGAAGGGCGATCGTTGGCCAGCCGAGGACGTCGAACGGATACGTGAAGCGGACGACGCTGTCGCGGATCTCTAGCTCGTCGGAGTCTGCCGGTGGTGCGACGAACGCGAGTGTTGGCGTTACCAGCACGTCGAACCCTTCGAGCGCGGCGATGGCTGCCTCGGCATACCGAGCCCGTTCGACACGTGCGAGCGTCGCCTCCGCCTCCGAGACGTTGAGGCAGCGCTCGATCTTGACGCCGATCGACTCGCCGTAGAGCTCACCGAACTCGGCGTAGAGGTCACGATGCACGTCGGCAATCTCTTGCTGGAATGCAGGCAGTGTTCCGTGCGGCTCCGGAAACGCCACCGGCGACACGTCTCCGAGGAGCGCGGCAGCCTCCTCGACACGGGCGCGGACAAGCGGCTCGGCGAGCTCCGACCACGTGAGCGCAACGCGTAGCGACCCTGGCGCAACAGTCGTGGTCCACGACTCGTTCGGACACAAGACGCGCATCAGTTCGAGGCAGCCGGCCACGTCACGCGCCATCGGCCCGGCATGGTCGAAGCTCGGTGCAAGGGGAAAGACCCCATCGATCGGGACGAGTCCGAAGGTGGGCTTGAAGCCGACGATGTCGCAGCAAGCCGCCGGTATCCGAATCGAACCACCCGTGTCGGTCCCGAGCGCGACATCGGCGTATCCACCTGCGATCGCTGCTGCGGAGCCTCCGCTTGAGCCACCCGTCGAGCGGCCCGGTGCTGCAGGGTTCGGAACCGTGCCGTAGTGGTCGTTCTGGGACGTGATGCCGTAGGCGAACTCGTGCAGGTTCGTCTTGCCGACAACGACGTAGCCTGCGTCTTCAAGGAGCGTTACTGCCGACGCCGACGACGCCGGAACGTGTTCGCCGAAGACGGCCGATCCGTACGTCGTGCGGATACCCGCTGTATCGAAGAGATCCTTCACCGCTAGGCGGCGTCCCGCGGGAACCGGGCCTACGACGGGGATCTCGGTGATGAAGATGCCGGGCGGGGCCGGATCGACCATGGCCGGCGTCTACCCGTGTGCCGGGTTAGGAGAGCCAGAGGTAGGCGAGACCAACGCCGAACGTTCCCCCAAAAAGCACGAGGAACAGCGCGAACAGGCCGAGACCAAAGCGCACGTTCTTGCGATCGAGCTCGGGTGTCGTCTCAACCGGATCGTGCAGCGAATCGGGTGCGTGGCTCACAGCACCACCGCGTCGATAGCCATCGCAACGAAGAGCAGTGCGAGGTAGAGCATCGAGTAGTGGAAGAGGCTCACCGCACGCTCGCGAATGGGATTACGGCGGAGTTTGATCGCGTAGAACATGAAGATCGCGCCGAGCAGCAGCGCCAGTGCGCCGTAGACGAGGCCGAACACACCAAATGCCACCGGCACCAGGGTCAGCGCAAGCATCACCCACGAGTACAGAACGATCTGGCGGGTCGTCTCCTCATCGCCCTTGGCGACCGGAAGCATGGGCACGTTGGCGGCTGCGTAGTGCTCCTTGATCATCAGCGCCAGCGCCCAGAAGTGCGGCGGTGTCCAGATGAACACGATCAGGAACATCACGATTGCGGCCGAGCCGAGGTGACCCGCTGTTCCGGCGTAGCCGACGAGCGGCGGCACCGCGCCTGCTGCGCCACCGATCACGATGTTCTGCGGCGTCGAGCGCTTCAGCCAACGCGTGTAGACGAAGACGTAGAAGAGGTTGCCGGCGAGGGCGAGCGTCGCAGTCGGCAGGTTCACGAGCGCGTCGAGCAGCACCCAGGAGAGCGCCGAAAGGGCGAGCCCGAACTCCAATGCCGACTCGGGTGAGACGCGGCCAGCGGCCACGGGGCGTGCCGCAGTGCGGTCGCCCATCAGCGGGTCGATGTCGCGGTCAAGGTAGTGGTTCAGCGCTCCCGAACCACCACAGGCAAGAGCAAGGCCGACCATCGTCAGCACGAAGACGCTTGCCTGCGGGACTCCGCCCGCACCAACAAACGTCGCGGCAGCTCCTGTAAGCAGCAGCAGGCTCATGACCCGCGGCTTCGTCAGCTCGACGTAGTCGGAGATGCTTCCGTGAACCGTGTTGTGGCCTGAGCGGAAGCACTGCGCGCACACCCAGACTGTCGCGGCGAACGCGACGGAAGCAGCGGCGAGATGAACGCTACGGCTCGTCAGCAGCGCGGCGAGACCAAAGGTCACGAGCGAGAAGAGGGCGCCTGGGAGCAGCCGCCGCGCCGAGATCCAGGCGATGATCGCGAGTGACGCGAGTGGTGGTAGTGCGACGGCCGCAAGCACGCGGTGCGTCGTGCCCCAATCGGCAGCACCCGACACGACGGCGAGGCCCGTTGCTCCAACGGCAAAGAGCGCTGTCAGACGGCCAAAGAGCTCGACGGCACCTGTATCGGTTTTTACTTCCACTGCTCAGCCTCCAATCGCCGCCGTACGTCACGCAACGGGCGGGCATTGGAAATGTACGGGAGACGGTCGAAGTTCCAGGCCGGTGGCGGCGACGTCGTGTACCACTCGAGCGTGTCGGCCTGCCAAGGATCGTTCGAGGCGCGGCGTCCTGATCGTGCTGTGACGATCACGTTCAGCACGAAGACGAGCATGCCGACGGCCATGATGAACGAGCCCACGGTGGAGATCAGGTTGTAGACCTCCCAGATGCCGCCCGGTTGGTAGGTGTAGACGCGCCGGGGCATGCCGAGCAGACCCAGGAAGTGCTGTGGCAGGAAGGTCGCGTTGAATCCGATCAGCACCAGCGCGAAGTGGAGCTTCCCGAGGCGCTCATCGAGCAGGCGCCCGAACATCTTCGGCCACCAGTAGTAGAGACCACCGAAGACGGCGAAGATCGAGCCACCAAACAGCACGTAGTGGAGGTGGGCGACGACGAAGTACGTGTCGGTCAGCTGCCAGTCGATCGGGAACGCTGCGAGGAAGATGCCCGAGAGCCCGCCGAGCGTGAACACGCCGATGAAGCCGATCGACCAGAGCATTGGCGTATCGAACGAGATGTTTCCGCGCCAGAGCGTTGCGAGCCAGTTGAAGATCTTCACGCCCGTTGGGACGGCGATGATCATCGAGCTGAGCATGAAGAACGCGTCGAGGCCGATCGGCAGGCCGACCGAGAACATGTGGTGGGCCCACACAAGCAGCGAGAAGAACGCGATGCCAGCGGTCGAGTACGCGACGGCCTTGTAGCCAAAGATCGGTTTCCGTGCGAACACGGGGATGATCTCGGAGACGATCCCCATCGCGGGCAGGATCATGATGTAGACCTCGGGGTGCCCGAAGAACCAGAAGACGTGCTGGTAGAGGATTGGGCTGCCGCCGTGCGCGGGATCGAAGAAGTGCGTGCCCCACTGGCGGTCGAGCAGCATCATCGTGAGGCCAGCCGAGAGCGTCGGCAGCACGATCACGAGCAGCCACGCGTAGGTCAGCATCGCCCAGACAAACAGCGGGATGCGCGTCCAGGTCATGCCCGAGGTGCGCATGTTGTGGATCGTCACGATGAAGTTGATCGCACCGACGAGCGACGAGATCGAAAGGATGTGCAGGCCGAGGATCCAGAAGTCTTCGCCGTGTCCGGGCATGTGCAGCGTCGAGAGCGGCACATAGGACGTCCACCCGGCGGCCGCGGCGCCGTGACCTGCCCAGAAGCTCGAGAGGAGCACGATGCCACCAAGGAGGAAGAGCCAGTAGGACAGAGCGTTCAGTCGCGGGAAGGCCATGTCGCGTGCGCCGATCATCAGCGGCACGAGGAAGTTTCCGAAGCCCGCGAGGATCGGAACGATGACGAGGAAGATCATCGTTGTCCCGTGGATCGTGAGCACCTGGTTGTAGGCGCTTCGCGTGAGGAAGTTTTCGTTGGGCGTCGCGAGCTGGGTGCGCATCATCAGCGCAAGGACGCCCCCGAATGCGAAGAAGCCGAGCGTCGTCCAGATGTAGAGGAGGCCGATGCGCTTGTGGTCGACCGTGGTCAGCCAGGCCGTTACACGGCCCGCACGCCAGTCGGACTCAAAGCGCGGTCGAGCGACGCCTGGCACGTGCTCAGCTCCGGAAGCCATTGGCCTTCTGCTTCGGGAAGGTGCTTGTGTACGCGATCAACGCGTCGATCTGCGCTTCGGTCCAGGTCTCGCCCACTGCGGGCATCTGGCGGAGTCCATGTCGAACGAGATTGGTGATGCCTTCTCGGTCGCGGAGCAATGGATTGCCGCCGAGGGCAGGCCCGACGTAGGTCTCCGACAGGCGGTGACAGGAGGAGCACACGTTCAGCCACTCCTCCTTGCCGACAGCGAGGCTTGACGGGGCTGCGGCCCGCGCCGCGATGAACGCTTCATATTCGGCGCGCGGCACGACCTTCACGGTCGCGTCCATCAACGCGTGCTGGATGCCGCAGAGCTCAGCGCAACGCGCGACATAGGTGCCAACTGGGGCTTGGAACCAGCTGTGGTTTGTCTGCCCCGGGATGGCGTCGGTCTTGCCGCCCAGTTCGGGCACCCACCAGCTGTGGTTGACGTCGGTCGCGGGTGCGGTGATGTCTTCGTGGACGACCTCGCCAGCAGGCGCGATCATCGTGCCAACCGTGATCGCACCGTTCGGGTACTTGAAGAGCCAGTAGAACTGGTGACCTTCAACCGTGATCGTTGTCTGCTCAGCGGCGGCCGCGGGCGGCGCATCGCTGATGCCGGGGAGCTTGTAAAAGATGTAGCCACCGATCGCGGCGAGCATGATCACGGGCACCACAGTCCAGAGGATCTCCAGGCGTGTCGAGCCGTGGATCTGCGGGCCTTCCTGGTAGCGGCCGCGCTTCCCACGTCGGTAGCGGGTGATCAGTACGAGCAGCGCGCCTTCGACGATGATGAAGATGATCGCGGCGAAGATCGTCACGAAGACATATGCGTCACGAATGCGATGGGCATTCGGCGAATGGGCAGGCAAAGGCAGCAGTCCGCCGTTTCCCGCAAACGCAGTCGTAGCGGGCACCAGCAGGACCGCGACTACTGCAAATGCGACTACGGCAGCTCTCCGACCCACGCCAGCTGGCATGGTATAGGCGTGGAAGGAACGACGCGCCTAGAGCTGCCGGACTACGTCACCCGCCCGTTTGAGGTGTACGTCAATGGCGTGCTGCAGACCGAGGGGCCGGACTACTCGGTCGATGCGGAGCGTTCGCTCGTGTTTCCGCGTGAGCTTGCTTCCGAGGGATCACTGAGCAAGCTGCGGTGGCTCTCGATCTTCCTCGGCGTGGCTGGCACGTACCGAAAGAACGAGTCGGTCGATGTGGCGTGCACCGTCAACGGCAAGCCAGTTGTCGCAAGCTTGACGTCGAAGGCGTCGCACGCGGCGTTCCCGCAGCAGGGCTAGCTCAATGGTCGCCCAGCTCGATGGTGCGGGCGACGCATGCTGAAGGTGACGAGCGTTCGCGCACTGGCCACGCGGGTCGGGGCCGAAAATCTTGGGGTGCTCGAGACAAGTGGGCTTCAGGCAGCGCTGCTGATCGCCGCGCTCCTCGCGCTCTCCGTTGTCCTTCGGACGATGGCGCTTGGCGGGTCGTTCTGGATCGATGAAGGGATCTCGGTGGGGATCGCGCACCATTCACTTTCGGCGATTCCGAACGTGCTGCACCAAGATGGCGCGCCCCCGCTCTATTACCTGCTCCTCCATCTCTGGATGGGCGTTTTTGGCGATTCCGAGCGTGCGACGCACGCGCTGTCGCTGCTCTTCTCGTCGGCGTGTGTTCCCCTTGCCTATTGGGTTGGACGTCCACTCTTTAGCCGCGCCGTCGGGCTTGTGGCCGCGACGCTCGCCGCGCTCGACCCGTACCTCACGTACTACGGGCAAGAGACGCGGATGTACACCCTGGCGGCGTGTCTCTCGTTCGTCGTTACCGGGGCCACGATCCGCGCGATCATTCTGCGCCGCCGACGCTGGCTGCCTGTTCTGGCGCTTTCGATCGATCTTGTCGCACTGACCCACAATTGGGGGCTGTTCCTCGCGATTGGTCTGGGTGTCGCGACCGTCGTCGCTGCTCGCGATCGCCTTCGCTGGGACGGCGTCCTCGTCGCGATCGGTGCCGGTGTGATCTATGCGCCGTGGATTCCGACGCTGCTGAAGCAAGCGGCGCACACAGGGGCGCCGTGGACGACGAGTCCCAACCTCCACGCACTTGTGCTCGCGCCCGGTGCGGTCTTGGCCGGTGACGGCCCACTTATGGCGTTCGCGGTGGCCGGTTGTATCGGTCTCGCCGCTGTCGTGCGCGGGGGCGGGCCTCAGGCGACGACGGTCAGGCTGCTTGCGGTTGCAACGGCCGTGGCGATCCTCGTCGCCTGGACCGGATCTCAGTTCACACCGGCGTGGACGGGCCGCTACCTCGGCGTGGTCGCGGGGCCTCTGCTGCTCCTCGCTGCCGTTGGCTTCGTGAAGGTCGGTCGCCCGGGGCTGATCTCGTTCATCCTCGTGCTCTTTCTCTGGGGCGGTTTCTCGGTCAAGGACGAGAAATCGAACGCCAAGGCACTCGCTCGAGCAGTCGCGCCCGTGCTTCGGCCGGGTGATCTGATCCTCACCACGCATCCTGAGCAGACACCGGTACTGCGCTACTACTTCGGCCCCGATTACCGATACCTGACGACGCTGGGTCCGGTTGCCGATCCGCGCGTGATGGATTGGCGCGATGCCTTGAAGCGGCTGAGGGTTGCGACGCCTGCGGCTGACCTTGCGCTCCTCGCACAGATCCCAGCGGGACAGCGCTTTGCCGTCATCACTCCCGTCTTTCGCGACTACCACGCGTGGGATGCGCCGTGGACAAAGCTCGTCTACACCACATCGAACCGCTGGCTTAACGCGATCGCCGCTGACAGGCGCTTCGAGCGCGTCACGGTGGTCCGCAGCGACGAGATTGCGTTGAAGAAGAACTACTGGAAGCCCCTTCAGGCATTCATTTTCGTTCGTTCGTCTAGCATCCGGGGCGCGGCACGGGGCAACACTTCGAGATGAACGACGACTCCAAACAAGCTGGACGCACCGTCGTCCTCGGTGGTGGGCCAGCTGGCCTGACGGCCGCCTACCTCCTGACGAAGGTTGGGCGAAACGTCACGGTGCTTGAGGCCGAAGATCAGATCGGCGGCCTCGCAAAGACCGTCGAGTGCGATGGCTACCGGTTTGACCTTGGTGGGCATCGCTTCTTCACGAAGTCGGTCGAGGTCGACACGCTGTGGCATGAGGTGCTCGGCGACGAGTTCTTGAAGCGGCCGCGCATGTCGCGCATCTACTGGAACAACCGCTATCTCGACTACCCGTTGCGCGGACCCGATGTGATCAAGAAGCTCGGGCCAATCGAGCTGACGCGCTGCATCGCCTCGTACGCCCGCGCCGCGTTGCTGCCTAAGCGCCGCGAGGAGTCGTTCGAAGATTGGGTATCCAACCGGTTTGGCCGACGCCTCTTTGAGCTGTTTTTCAAGTCGTACACCGAGAAGGTGTGGGGTGTACCGACGACCGAGATCCGCGCCGAGTGGGCGGCACAGCGAATCAAGGGCCTCTCATTCTTCTCAGCGGCCAAGGCGGCGTTCTTTGGCAACAAGGGCAACAAGGTGAAGAGCCTGATCGGCGAGTTCAACTATCCGCGGTTTGGGCCGGGCCAGATGTGGGACGCCATGGCGGGCGCGATTGAGCAGGCCCATGGCGAGGTGTTGCTCGAGTCGCCAGTCACGAGCATCGAGATCGAGTCGGGCAGGATCGTCGCCGTCGAGACACCCGGCGGAACCTTCGCGAATCCCGAGTACGTGATCTCCTCGCTCCCGCTGCGCGAGATCGTTGCGATGGCGCGACCCGCGGCTCCCGCTGAGGTCGTCGAAGCTGCGCGGGGCCTGCGCTACAGGGACTTCCTCACGGTCGCGCTCGTCGTCGACGGCGAAGATCTCTTCCCTGACAACTGGATCTACATTCACGAGCCCGCGGTGCAGGTTGGCCGCATCCAGAACTATCGGTCTTGGAGCCCGTGGATGGTTCCCGACCCGACCAAGGCATGTGTTGGGCTCGAGTACTTCTGCTTCGAGGGTGATGAGCTGTGGGAGAGCGACGACGACGCGCTCGTCGAGCTCGCCGCAGCCGAACTGGAGAAGCTTGGGCTGTGCACGCGAGACAAGGTCGAGCGCGGGTTCGTCACCCGGGTGCCCAAGGCGTATCCGATCTACGACGTCGATTACGCGAGTCGTGTCGAATCGATTCGAGGCTGGCTCGCAACGATCGAGAACCTGCAGCAGGTCGGACGCAACGGCCTGCACCGCTACAACAACTCCGATCACTCGATGCTGACCGCGATGCGTGCCGTGGACAACCTGCTTGCAGGGGCCCATCACGACATCTGGGAAGTCAACGCCGAGAGCGTCTACCACGAGACCGACGAGGTCGATGAGCAGCCCTACCGCGCTGCACCGGTGACGCCAGCGCTTGAAGCTGAGCTTGCGGCAGCGTCGAGGGACGAGGACGAAGATCCAACTCCCGCCGCTGCGGCCCGCGGTTAACTCTTCGGGTTTTCTCGGAGCCGTTGTCGCCCCGTCGCGGCTAGGCTTCTGACATGCCGCTCCGGCGCGCACGCGGTGTTCTTGCTGGTCGCGGCCTCTTGCTGCTGCCTTTGGCCGCGCTTGCGGTGCATCAGCTGCGTTACCTCCTCGCGTACGGATCGTCGGCGGGGCATGCGCTCGCCGCACAGGGCCATGGGTACGTGAACTCGCTCGCCCCGTGGCTTGGTGTGCTGCTCGCCCTCGGAGCTGGAAGGCTGATCATGCGTGTTGCGGCGGGGCTCAATGGTCACGCTGTTCCCACACGCCGTGCATTTGCCGTCGTCTGGGCGGTTGCCGTGGTGGCGCTGCTTCTCTTGTATGTCGCACAGGAGACGCTTGAGGAGCTCTTTGCCACCGGGCACCCATCAGGTCTAGCCGGTGTGTTCGGCCATGGTGGCTTGTGGGCCATTCCGTTGTCGTTTGCCTTTGGCGCAATCGTCGCCGCCTGCGTCAGCGTTGCCGACGACCTCGTCGAGTTTGCCATCGCAGCTCGCGGCCGCCTGACGTGGCTTGCGACCGCCGTTCTCGGTTCCACTCCGACGCACGGTGCCGTGTCTCACGGCACCGTGTTTGCGTGGCAGGGTCGCGGCCCCCCGCGTGCGTTGCACGCCGCGGTCTAGTCGAGCTTCGCTCCACGGGCCGCGTCGCCCGGTCGTCTGACCGGCGCTCTTTTCACTCGACCCAACAAGGAGCTTTCATGCGCAACGTTGCCTGTGTTGTCGCCGTACTCGGCGTACTCGTAGGTTCTGGCTCGGCGTTTGCCGCCGCGCCGCTTACCCAGAAGACCGCTTCCTACAGCATTGCCCTCACGCTTGGTCCGAAAGAGGCGATGGTGACGCCAGCGGAGGTGAAGGCCAAGCACCTGACAACCGGCGAAGTAATGGTCGGCGGCTCGATGGCAATGGACATGAGCTCAGGGATGGGCGGCGCCGTGCGCCACCTCGAGGTGCACATCACGTCGCTTGCGACGGGGAAGCCCGTACTGAGCCGCATCCCGAAGATCACGGTCGCCGACCAGACGGCCAAGTCGCCTGCCGACCCGATCACCGTTGTGAAGATGCAAGGCGTTGGAGCGCCGGCGTCCGACATCCACTTCGGCAACAACGTCGACCTCCACGTCGGTCACTCCTATGCCGTCTCAGTGGCAATCGGGTCGGAAAAGACCGTCTTCCAGTTCACTGCGAAGTAGCGTGCGGCGAGCTCTTCTGATTGCTGGGCTTGCGGCGCTTGTTGGCGCTCCATCGGCGCTCGCCCACGGGCGGACACCGACTGTCGCGCTCGACTATCGCCTCACGCTTGACGCGCCAACCGCGCTTCTGCACGGCGTGCACCTCCGCATCCTCGACGGCGATCGGTCGCTCCAGGTGTCGGCCGACAGCGGCGTCGTCGTTCTCGTGCGCGGCGTGCTGCGGGAGCCGCTGCTGCGGATCGACAGCGGCGGGGTGTGGGTCAACGCCTCGTCGCCGACAGCGACTGCCGACAAAGTGATCGCGCCTGGGCGAACCGGGTGGGTACATCTCTCGGGCGGGCGTACCGTTGCGTGGCACGAGCATCGCTTGCAGCCACCGCCTGTGCGTGTTGCAGGGCCTGCTGGTCGGTTCGCGATTCCTGTCGAGGTCGATGGCCACGCAGCAACCGTCGCAGGAAGCTTCGTCCGGGTCGCCCGTCCCGCGACGTTTGTGTGGCTCGGTGGGGCGATCGTCGCCGCGGGAGCGTTGCTGGGAATCGCGGCATTCAGGCGGAGGGCGCGCGATCTACTCACCGTGGCGCTTGGAACGGTTGGCGGAGCTGCCGCCCTGATCGCTGTGACGACGTTCGCTGCTCGGGATGCGCCCACCGGTGGTGTGGGGTGGTTGCAGATCGGTTCCGGTGGGGTGATCGGCGTCGTACTCGCTGTGATCCTCGTGCGGTCAGCGGGCCGTCGCCGTGTTCACGTCGCGGGCGTCATTGGTGCCATCGCTGTCGCTGCGTCCCTCGGTTCGCTTCCCGTCTTCTGGCACGGGGCCGTGATCTCGGCGCTCCCCGGTGTCGCCGCCCGATCCGCGTGTGCCGTTGCGATCGTCGGTGGACTCGTTGCGGCGCTCTTGAGCTTCTCGCCCGACGAAGCCGTGTCAGCGACGCCAACACGCCGTCCGGCGAAGGGGCCTCGTCCGAAAGGTGCCCGCGCATGATCGCGGTCCTGGCAGCGGCGGCTCTTGGCGGCGACCCGTCGGTGGTGGCGATTCCGATCGGCCCTGGGGCGCGCTTTCGTCCCGTCGCGAAAGCTGCGGCGGCCCCGACGCTCACGTGCGGTGGAGGCAAGCCCCTCTTCCGCGTGCACCTGGAGCTGTTTGCGAAGGGCAAGGTGATCGTCGTGCCTGCGGGAATCGGTCGTGGCAACGCAGACTGCGTCCCACTCACAAGGACGACGACTCCCGGCGGCATCGTTGAGGTCTCGCGCCGTGGCGTCACGCTGGGCGATCTCTTTCGCGTTTGGGGCGAGACGCTGTCACCCCGCCGCCTGCTCAGCTTCTCGGGAGCTGTTCGCGTCTACGTCGCCGGGCGTCTGCTCACCCGTGATCCACGCGACGTCGTCCTTACGCCGAACGCCGAGATCGTTGTCGAGACCGGCCCTGTGATTCCGCCTCACCGCTTCTTCCTCTTCCCGAAAGGATCGTGATGCACCGCCGCACCCTCCTTCTGCTCGGCTCCGTATTGCTCGCAGCGACGGTACTCACGGGCTGCGGCGGATCGTCTTCGCCCTCATTCCCGACGATCGGAGCCGCAAAGACGTACGAGGTCGCCGACTTCACCCCCACCGTGATTCCGACGGCCGGGAAGCCGACGACAGTCTCCTTTGGCATCCAGCAGCCCGACGGAACGTTGATGACGAAATTCAAGAAGGGACCGGGGCCTCATACCGGCGTCCATCTGATCTTCGTGCGATCAGACCTCGGCTACCTCATTCACCTACACCCACCCGTTGGTGCAGACGGGAAGCTTTCCATCCCCGTCACGTTCCCGGCACCTGGGAAGTACCGGGTCGTCATCGACGTCTACCCCGCCGACGCGACGATCCAACCGAACTTCCAGCTCTTCCGAACGATCACCGTTCGTGGGGCGTATTCGCCCATGGCGCTGCCAGCTCCCGGCGGCACGGTCACCGTCTCGGGCTACCGCTTCGCGATGTCGATCACCGGCAACCTCAAGGCGATCCAGGCGGGCTACCTGAAGATCACGGTTACCGCACCCGACGGCAAGCCCGCCGCGATCCAGCCGTGGCTTGGCGCGCTCGCACACGCGATCTTCTTCCGCAAAGGCTCGCTCGACTACTTCCACACGCACGTCTGCGCGCCGGGTGCCCAAGGGTGCACGTCGATCCTCGGCGGAGCCAACGTCACGGGCAAGCAGACAACGCCGGGGGTGCTTGACGTCGGTGTGCTCGTTCCAGCCGGCGGAACTTGGCGGCTCTTCCTGCAATGCCAGATCAACGGTCGTGTGTTGACCGTCCCCTTCACCATCCCCGTCGCCTCCTGAAAGGAGTCTGTTCGATGAGAGCAATGCCACGTGTGTCTGTCGTCGCCGCTGTTGCTGCTACCGCGTTGATCGCTGTCGCAGCCGCCTCTGCACACGCCGTGCTGAGCCCCGTCACGGCTCAAGCGAAGGTGCTTGAGTACTTCACGCTTGCCGTGCCGACCGAGAAGGACGGCGCGACGACGACGAAGATCGTTCTCACGGTGCCGAGCGGCTTCGCGATCGACTCGTTCCAACCCGCCCCGGGTTGGAAGCGCGACGTGCAAGCGACGGGTTCGGGTGAAGAGGCGATCGTCCAGAAGGTGACGTGGACGGGTGGTGCCGTGCCGACCGCCGAGGATTCGGTGTTCGGCTTCCTTGCCTCAACCGACAGCACCGGCGCGTACACGTTCCAGGTTGAGCAGACGTACTCCGATGGCACGGTGGTCGACTGGAACGGTGCCGAGAGCTCGGACACGCCAGCGCCGGTCGTCACAGCCGTTGCCTCGCTCGGCGGGGGTAGCTCAAGCAAGACGCTTGAGTACATCGCGATCGCGCTCGGTGCGCTTGGCCTCGTGGCTGGCGGCGCAGCGCTCGCCTCCCGTGGAGGGCGCTCGCTCGCATGATCCGCCGCGGCCGCATCGTGGCGTGGTTGGCCGCTGCTGCGGTTGCCTTGGCCTGCCCGCTGGCGGCATCTGCGCACGCGTACCTCGTGCGTACGGTGCCGTCAGCGAGCGGCCTCGTTGACGTTGCGCCAACGTCGGTGCAGCTCACCTACGACGAGGTCGTCGAGCCGCGCTTCGCGATCGTCTCGGTGACGGACGCGCAGGGGACGCAGGAGGTTTCCGGAAAGCCGACGCGTTCTTCGACTGACCCGCGAACGATCGTCGTGCCGATCAAGCATGTCAGCGAAGGCTGGTACTTGGTCTACTGGCGCGCAATCTCAGCAGATGGACATCCCGTACGAGGTGCGTTCACGTTCGCCGTGGGGCCAAATCCCGGGCCAGCACCACAGTTCGCCGTGCCCTCTGTTTCCGAGTCGGTAGCGACACCCGGGCTCGTCGGATTTCGCTTCGTCGTGTTTCTTGCGATCCTGCTCTCGCTCGGGCTGCTCGCATTCCGACTTGCTCTCGTTCGCTCAGTCGTCGATCGCATCCCCGAGCTTCCCCTGCGGCGATTCGCGATTGCCTTCTGGGTTGTGACAGCGGTGGCGCTTATTGCGACACCGCTCTATGTCGACGTCGCGACTGCACGCTTCGCGTTGCGTTCGCCCTTTGATCTGGGGGCTGTGCTCCCACTTGTCCACGCGTCGGCCTTCGGCCGATCCTTCCTCGACCTCGAGCTCTGCATGGCGCTATTTGCGGTCGCTGCTGCGGCCGCGCTCTGGGTTGATCGGGCTGGACGCGGTGGACGAACGATCGCCGAGCTGCTCGCAACGGCTGGCGTTGTGCTTGCCGCGGCGGCGGTTCTCTTCGTGCCTGGCGCAGCCGGCCATGCGGCGCAGACGGCGCCCCGCGGTGTCGCGGTCGCGCTGGACTGGATCCATCTGGCGACGGCGGCGCTTTGGCTGGGAGGGCTCATCGGCCTATTGCTGCTCTGGTCGACGCTCACGAGCGAGCGTCGACGCGAAGGGTTGGTGATTGTCGTGCCGCGCTTCTCCGTCATGGCTCTGATTTCGGTCACGCTGCTGCTCGCGACGGGCGTTTGGTCCTCGATCCTCCATCTCCCAACGCTGTGGGCGCTCTGGCAGACGTCGTACGGTCAGACGATCATCGTCAAGTCGGCGCTCCTTGCCATCGCGGTGATGGCGGCTGCGTTCAACCTTCTTCGCGTACGGCCGCGCCTTGCGTCACGCCCGGTGGGTCGCGAAGTGCATCTGCTGCGCCAGCTCGTCGGTGGAGAGGTGGTGGCGGTTGTCGGCGCAGTTCTCGGGGCGGCCGTCCTGACGAGCCTCGCACCTCCCGCCAAGGCGTTGGCGCTCGAATCAAAGGCACTCGCGCGCGTCGGCCCCGGCGCGATCGCGAGCACCGTGAAGGTGCACGGATACACCCTGCGCCTCGTTGTTGGGCCTAACCGTGCAGCGGTGCCGAACGACTTCTCGGTGCTCCTGTCACGCAACGGCGCGCCCGTACGTGGCGCGGAGGTCAAGCTTGCATTTGACATGCTCGACATGGAGATGGGTCAGCAGCAATACGTCCTTGCCGAAACCTCCGCCGGGACATATACCCGCGCGGCTCCGGCGCTCGTGATGGTCGGTCACTGGGGTCTCGACTTCACCATCACGCCCAAGAACGGGACACCGTTCGAGGCATTCATCGTCGACCGGGCAGGCGGCTGATGAGCGGCCGCGTCGGACTGATGCTGGCCGCCGGTATCGTCGCGCTTGCCGCGGGGTCGGGTGCGCTCATCGTCGCCGTGTCACTGCTTCGGAGTGCAATTGGCTAGACGTCTCCTCACATCCCTCGCTCTCCTCGTGACTGTCACGGCGTGCTGTCTCGCCGTTCCTGGGGTTGCGCGCTCGGATGGCGATCCGGCGAGCGACTACCTGCTCGGCTCCGATGTCTTCTTGCCGTTTGACCTGAAGATCGACAAGGCCGACACCGACACGCTGAAGGGACTCGTCGCGAGCGCTGCGAAGCAGGGCCTTCAGATCAAGGTGGCGGTGATCGGCACGCGCTACGACCTCGGTGCCGTGCCAAGCCTGTTCGGCAAGCCCCAGACCTACGCGCACTTCCTCGCCCAGGAGCTCTTCTACTACATGAAGCGCGAGTTGATCGTCGTGATGCCAAGCGGGTTTGGCCTCTACTCGGTGAAGGGCGTTCCACCCGCAGATCACGCCGCGATCGCAGCACTCGCGCCCCCAGCAGCTGCCGATGGAGCGTCGCTCGTGCAGGCTGCCTCGACGGCCGTTCGTTCGCTCGCGGCCGCCCATGGCTTGGAACTCTCGGCGTCAGGTGCATCCCCGGCCAGCTCGCACACGATGCGTGATCGCCTCGTGATCACGGGTGGAGCGTTGTTGATCGTTGCGCTTGGCTTCGCAGGGTTCGTGGTGCGTCGGCGACTACGGGGAGGCGCCGAATGAGGTCGCTTGGGCGCGTCATCCTGCTTGTGGCGTTCGCTCTCAGTCTGGCGGGCTGTGGGAGCAAGCCCAAGCCGTCGTTCGAAGGCACCGCGCTGGACCCGGCGCCAGCAGCCCCGAACTTCTCGCTCCACGACGATCACGGCAACCCGGTGACGATGGCGGCCAATCTCGGCCACCCCGTAGTCGTCGCATTCCTCTATACGAAGTGCCCTGACGTCTGCCCGGTGATCGCCCAGAATCTGAACCAGGCGCTCAAGCAGACAGCAGCGAAGACCGCCGACCTTCGGGTGATCGGTATCTCCGTCGACCCCAAGAACGACACCCCTGCTGCAGTGCGTCAGTACGTGTCGGTGCACCGACTGGTTTCACGCTTTACGTACGCGATCGGCAGCCGCGCCGAACTCCTGCTGGTCTGGAAGGGCTACCACGTAGCCGTCACACCTGGGGCCTCTGGCACCGTCACGCACTCGGCGTTCGAGATGCTGATTGACGCCAAAGGGAACGAGCGCGCCGTCTACGGATCCGACGTGACGGCCGCACAGGTGCTCCATGACCTCTCCGAGCTCTCGAAAGGAGCCTGAGCATGACACCCCCATCGTCACGCGCGGCTGACATGAAGAAGAAGGTCCTCGTCGTCACACTCGCTGGCGCGATTGCGGTTGTCGTAATCGTCGGCGTGATCATTGCGACGCAGGGTTCAACGTCGGCCCCCAAGGCCGTCGGCACGTTGGGATCCGATGCAAACGCCCCCGCGTCACTCGTGAGCGCTGCGCAGGCCGTCGGTTTTGCGCCGATCGTCGAGCCGGGCGTCGGGCAGGCCGAAGATAAGCCTGCGTCCGCTGGTCAGCCGCCGTCGGCGACGACGTTGCTTCCGGTCGGCGCAACAGCGCCTGCGTTCGATCTGAAGACGCCACTTGGCGACTCCGTGAGTCTCGCGTCGTTCAAGGGCAAAGCTGTGCTCGTCGAGTTCTTTGCGACCTGGTGCCCGCACTGCGATGCCAACGCTCCGTACCTCGAAGCGCTTTACACGTCGCTACCCAAGTCGAAGGTTGCGTTCGTCGCAATCAACGCCGACGGCGAAACGGCTCCAAGCGTCTACGCCTACCACGTCTACTACGGGATGACCTATCCGGCGGTGCTCGATCCGAGCTCGAAGCCTGGCGACTTCCACAACCCTGGTGCGGCCGGTCCGGTTACGACCGCGTACGGGATCGAGTACTTCCCGACCTTCTACATCGTTGATGCGAAGGGCAAGGTCGCCTGGCGCGGTGACGGGGAGCAGCCGGACGCCCTCCTCAAGCAAGAGCTCTTGAAGGCGGCCGGTGCCTGAGCGCCTTCGCCCGCACGTTGGCTTTGCGATCCGCATGGTCGCGGCCGCCGTCTGGCTGACCGCCGGAATCGCGAAGCTCGCTGATCTCGCTCTCTTCAAGGAGCAGGTCGGAAAGTACGACCTGCTCCCGCACGTCCTCGTCGCGCCGTTCGCGTACGGGTTGCCGTTTCTTGAGACCGGTGTCGGTCTGTACCTCCTCGTCGGCCTTCTCGTTCGCGGCACCGCCTGGGTGTCGACCGGGTTGATGGTGATCTTCCTGATCGCGCAGGGGCAGGCGTGGGCCCGAGGACTGCGTCTCGACTGCGGCTGCTTCGGGTCGCTTGCACCCGAGCAGGGTTCGCACGTGGGGATCTGGACGATGTTGCGCGACATTGCGCTTGGGGTTCCCGGGGCTCCGCTGATCGTTGCTCCCGCTCGTCAGTGGTCGCTTGACGCACGACTCTTCAACCTGCCTGACTGGTGGTCGCGGGGTCGGCACGCCGAGTGAGCGTCTTTCGCCCGTACGCCGTCATTGACGGCCCACGCGGGCAGCGGTGGGAGATCTACGTGTCGCGGATGCCGCCACCGCAGTGGCGTCGACCCGCACGGATCGAACGCGAACGCTACGGGCGATTCGCGACGCTTGTAGGTCTTCCGCGGGCAATCCTCAACCGTCTTCTGTGGCCGCTCTTCGCATTGCCGCTTGCTGCTCTGGCGGGCATGCGCTCGCCAACCGTGAGGGTCGAAGCGATGACGCACCTGCCTCAGCGCGAGATCTTCCTATGGACGACAACGCGTGGTCGCGAGCGCTACGTCGCCGACGAGATTGCCGCAGGACTCGCCGTTGGCGCGATTGCTGAGCCTGCTGGTGCCCGGTACCACGGAACGGCCGAGTCGAGGGGCCTGATCCGGGCGCCGGACGGCCCGCCCGATCCCCGAGCCTGATCGCGCTAGGCCAAGTCGGCGCGGTACCGTAGAACGGATGCCTGGGCCACGAGGAGCGTTCTCACCACGCGAAGACGTCGTACGTCCGGCCGATCCTGCGGTTCGGCGCGCGAATCTCCGTCGTGTCGGCAAGCTCTTTCGCGCCTATTGGGGAAAGCTTGGCGTCGTTGCCGCGCTGATCGTCTTCTCGTCCGCGCTTGGTGTTGTGTCGCCGTTCCTGCTGCGGGCGATCCTGAACAACGCGTTCGATACGAAAACCCATCCCCCGTCGGTTCACGTGGGGCTGCTTTCGGCACTCGTCGGTGGGATGATCGCGATCTCGATCATCTCAAGCGTCATCGGCGTGATCCAGTCGTACATCTCGACGGAGGTCGGGCAGAGCGTCATGCACGACTTGCGCACCTCCGTGTATCGCCACCTCCAACGTCTGTCGCTCGCGTTCTTCACGAAGACGCGCACCGGCGAGGTGCAGAGCCGCATTGCGAACGACATTGGCGGCGTCGACAACGTGCTCACCTCGACCGCGACATCGGTGATGTCCACGGTCACGACGGTGATCGCCACCGTGATTGCGATGTTCCTGCTCGATTGGCGCCTCTCTGTTGTCGCGCTCGGGTTGCTCCCGATCTTTGTTCTGATGGCCCGGAGAGTCGGTGCGCAGCGACGCAAGATCACGTCGGTGAGGCAGCAGTCGATGGCGGATATCGCCGCCCTCGTCCAGGAGTCGCTGTCGGTTTCGGGGATCTTGCTCGGCAAGACGATGGGCCGTTCGGCGGAGCTTGCTCAGCGCTTCGATGGCGAATCGCAGCGGCTTGCTCGCCTTGAGGTGCGTAGCCGGATGGCTGGGCGGTGGATGATGTCGTCGATCGGCATGGCGTTCGCGATCATGCCGGCCGCGATCTACTGGTTCGGCGGGTACGCCGACGCGCACGGGTTTGCGACGATTGACATCGGCACGCTCGTTGCCTTCACGACGCTGCAGACGCGCCTCTTCGCGCCTGTCGGCAGTCTCTTCAGCATCTCGATCGACGTGCAGAGCTCCCTTGCGCTCTTCGATCGTGTTTTCGAGTACCTCGACGAGCCGATCGACATCGAGGAGGGGTGGAAGAGTCTCGACACCGTGCGCGGGGACGTGACATTCGAGAACGTCTGGTTCCGCTACGGCGACGGTGCCTGGGCCGTTTCGGGGATCGACCTGACGATCCCTGCGGGGACAACAACAGCAATCGTCGGCGAGACGGGAGCGGGTAAGACGACACTCGGCTACCTCGTGTCGCGCCTCTATGACGTCACTGACGGCTCGCTCAAAGTCGATGGAGTCGACCTGCGCGAGCTGACGTTCGATGCGCTCGCTGACACGATCGGCGTGGTGTCGCAGGAGACCTACCTTTTCAACGCGACGGTGCGTGAGAACCTCCGGTTCGCGAAGCCGAACGCGACCGACGAGGAGGTCGAGGAGGCCGCCAAGGCGGCGCAGATCCACGCGCTGATCTCATCGCTCCCTGAGGGCTACGAGACGAAGGTCGGCGAGCGTGGCTACCGGTTCTCGGGCGGCGAGAAGCAGCGGATCGCGATCGCACGCGCCATCCTGCGGAACCCGCCGATCCTCGTGCTCGATGAGGCAACGTCGGCTCTCGACACGCAGACCGAGCGCGCGGTGCAAGAGGCGCTTGCCGGGCTCGTCCGCGGACGGACGACGATCGCGATCGCGCATCGCCTGTCGACGATTCGGGAGGCCGATCAGATCGTCGTGCTCGACGGAGGACGCATCGCCGAACTCGGCTCGCATGACGAACTCGTTGCGCTCGGCGGCAAGTACGCCGCTCTCGTCGCGCGCGACGCTGACACCCTCAGCGCGGTCTAGCGCACCGGTTTAGCAGGAGAGCTTCTTGCCGGTCTTAGCGTCGGCGCATGCGACACCGGTCGTTGACCAAGTGAAGCCGGAGATCGACCCGCCCTTCCCGGACTTGTAGGCGACCTTGACGTAGTAGATCCCAAGCTCCCGTGCCTTATCGATCTTCCAATGCGCCTGGCAGGTCGCCTTCAGCGACGAGACGCTTGGCAGATGGCAGCGCACGGTGGTGAAGACCATGCCGGATACCTGCTTCCCGAGCTTCGCCTGAATCTGTGTCTTGAGCTCGCTCGCGAGGATCGACTCCTCGGCGCTCGGGCCGACGGCGTTTGCGGCTGAGGCGATCGGTGTGATCGCAAAGGTCAGCGTGAGAGCGGTGAGCAGGATCAGGCGGTGCATCGGATCTCCTTCGGCGAGACAGAGCGGACAGTCAAACCCGTCATTCGATGGTAGAGCGGGTCGAGCTCTTCAGGCGGTTTACGGCCGGATTCTTAAGTGATCTTCAGACGAACAACCCCGCAGTACGAGAAGTGGGGGTGTCATGGCGGCCGAAAATGCACTACGATCGCAGCGTGGCTGCCGTACCGGTCTACTCGGGGGCATTCGGCAAGGTTCAAGCCGAGCGTCTCCTATGGCGGGCAGGCTTTGGCGCTCGTGAGGGTGAGGCTGAGGCGCTTGCCAAGCTCGGCCTGAAGGCGGCGGTCGCTTCGCTCGTGCAGCCAGCCTCGACCGATCTCGTCGGCCCAGCCCCTGTTGACGAAAAAGGTCGGGCGATCGCGCCTGCCGATGCGTATGGCCACGATCACCTGTGGTTCCTCGACCGGATGATCCGCAGCAAGGCGCCGCTTGTCGAGCGGATGACGCTGATCTGGCACGACTGGTTTGCGACCTCGAACGCGGGTGTCGCCTCGCAACAGCTGATGCTCAATCAGAACCAGCTTTTTCGCCAGAACGCGCTCGGCTCGTTCGCCGACCTCTTGACAGGGGTCACGCAGGATCCGGCGATGCTCGTGTGGCTGAACGGGAACCAGAATGCGAAGGGGCGCCCGAACGAGAACTACGGGCGCGAGATGATGGAGCTCTTCACGCTCGGGGCCGATCGTGGTGCCTATACCGAGACCGACGTGCGCGAGCAGGCGCGGGCACTGACCGGCTGGACGGGCTCAGCGGCGAAGGGAGCGACGAGCTTCGTCTACAACGCGGCGCTGTACGACACGGGCACGAAGACGATCTTCGGCAAGTCGGGCGCCTACGCGTGGCAGGACGCGGTGCAGCTCTGCCTCTCGCATTCGCTGCACCCCTCGTTCTTCGTGACGAAGCTCTGGAGCTACTTCGTGCCAACCGCCCCCGACGCCGCCACGCTCGCAGCGCTCCAGGATCTCTACGGCTCACGTCAGATCGCGCCCGTTGTCTCGGCGATCCTCCAGCATCCCGACTTCTACAACGGGCCGCGCATGACGAAGCCACCCGTCGTGTTCAATGCGGGTCTGATGCGCATGCGTGGGCTGTACGTCACCACATCGCAGTGGTGGTCGCTTGGCAAGTCTGCGGGCCAGCAGCTTTTCTACCCGCCTGACGTTTCCGGGTGGGACGATACGAAGTGGCTCGACACCGGCACGTTCCGTGCGCGGTGGTTCATCGCCACGCTCACCCAGGGTGGTGGAGCGCCGACCGACTCGCCTGCCGATCCCGCCAAGCTCGTGAAGCGCGCGCTCCAGTTTTGGGGGTATCCGACGCTCACCGATCGCACAACGTCGCTCGTCCTCGCGTTTGCGAAGGCGCAGCTCAAGCGGGGTAATGCACCTGCTCTTGTCGAGACCGCCCTCCGTCGGCTGATCGTCACGTCCCCCGACCTCCAGACCGTATGAGCTGCGACGACTGCACCCGCAGCAATCTCCTTCGTCGCGCTGTCGCCGAAGCCGGGCGGGGACTTCCCGAGATCGAAGCGGGAATGCCGATTCCGGCAGGTACCGGTCTCTCGCGGCGGGAGTTTGTCTCGCGAACAGCCGGACTTGCCCTTGCGGTGTATGGCGGCGCACCACTCGTCGCCCAAGCGTTCGACGAGGGAATTGCGAATGCCGCGGAAGCAGCGGCCGCATCGGGACGCATTCTCGTTTCGGTCTTCCTGGCGGGCGGAATCGACTCCCTGTCGGTGCTCTTCCCCGCAGGCGAGTCGAACTACTACAGCCTTCGACCGACGCTCGCGCTTGGTCAGGGCACGGGGATCGCCTACACCGGCGACTCCCGCCTGCGTTGGAATTCCGCGGCTTCAGGACTGGCGACGCTCTACGGCGAGGGCAAGGTTTCGGTCCTGCCCGCCATCGGCTACGCGAACTCCGACCAGTCGCACTTCACCTCACGCCACTACTGGGAGGTCGGGGCGACCGATCCGACGTTGCGCTCGGGGTGGCTCGGGCGGTTCCTCGACTACGCCGGAACGCCCGACAACCCGCTGCAGGGACTCTGTCTCGACACCGCGCTGCAGCCATCGCTTGCCACCACGAAGGTTCCTGTTGCAACGATTCAAGCCGCCGACCAGTACACGTTCTCGTACGCGGGGCTTCCGACCCATCCCCTCGAGAGCTCGATCTTCCAAGAGGCGGCAAATATCGGCGCCGCCCATGCCAAGGCGGCCACTGACCCGGGCCTGGGTGGTGCGGGCAAGATCGCATTGACTTCACACGAGCTCGCGTACAGCTTGAGTCCGTTCGGCTACGGCTTCAAAACACCGGTCGCCTATCCCGCGTCGAGCGACTCGTTCCCGCATCGCCTCGCGAGCCTCGCGGCGATGATCGCAGCCGGACTTCCACTGAAGGCCGTTTCAATTACCGCCCCTGGGTCGTACGACACGCACGCGACGCAGGCGTCGTCGCTCACGAAGAATCTGCAGTTGACCTCGGACTCGCTCCTCTCGTTCCAGCGCGATCTCGAATCGCGGGGTGTCGCCGATCGTGTGCTCGTGCACGTCTGGTCGGAGTTCGGGCGGCGCGTTCAGGAGAACGGGTCGCAGGGCACCGACCATGGTTCGGCTGGACTGGGATTCCTGATCGGCACGCAGGTCAATGGCAAGCAGCTCGGGGCCTATCCTGGTCTCACGGGCGGCGGTGTTAATAGCTCTGGCAACCTCAATCCGACCGCTGACTTCCGCGCGATCTACGCGTCGATCTTCGAGCAGTGGTTTGGTGTCGACTCGAACCAGTTCCTGCCGAACGTGGGCGCGTTCGAGCGGCCCGTGCTGTTGAAGTCGTGAGGATCGTCATCGCCGTAGCCCTGCTCGGGGTCATCGGTGTCTCAATGGCACGAGGCGCGAAGCCAGCACCGACCCGTCTTCAGGTGACAGCGAAGGAGTTCGCGTACGTCGTGTCGCGCCATTCAGTGAAGGCAGGGCCGGCGATTGTCGAGCTCGTGAACTTTGGTGAAGACCCCCACGACCTACACCTGCAGCGGCTCGGTGGCGGGCGGGTCTGGAAGACACCCGACGTGCTTCCAGGCGACCACTTCGACCTGGCTGTCACGCTCGTCAAAGGGCGCTACCGCCTTTGGTGCGCGATCGCTGATCATCGTGAGCGCGGCATGACGGCAATCCTGACCGTCACTTAAAAGGGAGCGCCGCCGACGGTCTCCAAGGTGCAGGAGACCGCCGACGGCGGCGGGGCCGGAGGAACCGACCTACATCAGGAAGGGCGTCACCGCGGCAGTCGCCTGCGCAGCGGTCAGCACCTTCGGCAGATCCGGGGCCGGCACGATCGCGCCGGAGCCGATGTTCGTGAGCACGCTCAGGTGGCGGGACTCGCACGCGCCGATCTCGGCAGCAACACCCTTCAGCTCATTGCTCTTGAGGGCCGTGACGGCGCCCATGTACGCGCCGACGAACGCGGTCTCGAGCGCCTCGCCGAGCATCCCGATGCTCTTGCGCGAAGCGAACGAGCCGGCCGGGTACTTGAACTTCAGACCCGACGGAGCGGCCGAACCAAGCACACCCTTGAGTGCGGCGTAGTGCGCCTTCTCGTTCTGGAGAGCGCCGACGAGATACGCAGCCTCGTCGCCCTTCAACTTCTTCGACGCGATCGCCTGCGTGTAGAAGTCGATTGCGAGCAGCTCGGCCGTTGCGGCGAGCTTCGCGATGTCGGTGTCGCCCGTTGTCGATGCGCCAAACGCCGTGCCCTGTGCCAGCGAAAGCACCGAGCCGCCAGCGACGAGTGCGACGCCGCCCTTGAAGCCGCGAGAAAGGAACTGTGCGCGGGATGTCTCGATCATGGTGGTGATTCCTCCTGTAGTGACGGTGTGCAGTGGTGTGGACTCGTCTCACCGGAGCTGCTTCAGCTTGGTGAGTCGGTGCGTATTCGTCGGGTTGGGGAATCCGGTTCGGTCCAAAAAAATCCGAACCGATCGGGGCACTGGCGCGAACAAGGAACGTCATGTCGATCTCACGTCCTCGCCTGGTAGCTTCATCCCGACGCTCGGGAAGGACACGCACGCTGCCTCGCGATCTCGCTCACCTCTCAGACGAAGCCGTCGTCGCTCTCGCAGCGCGATCGGACGAGACGGCACTGGCCGAGCTGTACGACCGCTATGGCCGTGCGGCGTACGCCCTTGCCCACCGTGTTCTGCGCGACGAGTCGCTTGCCGAGGATGCGGTGCAAGAGGCCTTCCTCGCTGTGTGGCGCGGCGCCCACCACTTCCTGCCCGAGAAGGCGAAGGCGAGCACCTGGATCCTGACGCTCGTCCATCGACGCGCGGTCGACCTCGTTCGCCGCGAACAGCGTCGGCGTACCGATCCGCTTGACGATCACGACGCTGCTACGCCTGACGGGTCGGCGGAGGACGTCGCATGGCTGCGCCTTGAACGGGAGCGCGTCCAGGCCGCGTTGAAGCAGCTCCCAGACCAACAACGTGAGGCGATCGAACTCGCC
>CAIWTI010000200.1 GCA_903915545.1 uncultured Actinomycetes bacterium
CGCTCGAACGCATCGTTGGCGCGCAGCTGATCGACCGTCCGGGTGGTCCCCGGCCTGTCTCCCTTACGGAGGCCGGAACGGTTCTACTCGGTCACGCCGAGTCGATCGTCGGCCGCCTCAAAGCCGCGCAGGCCGACCTGGCAGCGCTCTCGGCTGGCGAGTCGGGCTCGCTCCGCGTCGGCACGTTCCAAAGCGTCGGCGCCCGCGTGCTCCCCGAAGTGATGCGCCGCTTTGCGAAGACGTGGCCGGACGTCGACGTCGTCCTGCACGAGTCAAACTCCGACCGAGACCTTGCAACCCTCGTCGAACGCGGCGAGCTCGACGTCGCGTTCGCACAACTCCCGATCGAGGCGCCGTCGCTTGAGTGGTTCGAGCTGCTGCGCGATGACTACGTCGTCGTCGCCAACCGCGACTCGCCGATAGCGAAGAACAAGCGGCCTCCGTCACTCGCCGAGATCGCGAACCAGCCGCTGATAGGGTTTCGCCAGTGCCGCGCGACCGAGATCGTCGTCGACCAGCTGCGCGCGAGCGGCCACGAGCCGCGCTTCGTCTCGCGCTCCGACGACAACGGCGTCGTACAAGGCCTCGCCGGTGCCGGAATTGGGATCGCGGTGATGCCGCGCCTTACCGTCGACGCGAACGACGAATCAATCGTGATCGTCGATCTCGGCCACCGTCTGGCTCCACGCATCGTTGGCATGGTCTGGCACGCCGACCGCTACCACTCGGCCGCCGCCCGCTCGTTTGTCCAGACAGCGCAGGAAGTTGCGGCCGAGACGGGCGCGGCGCTCGCCGCCTAGCTCGTTACCGCCGGCTTAACGCAAGCGGGGGTAGACAGACTCGTTGTCTTATGTGAGCATACGAGAAGGCCCAGACGGTTAGTCCGCGCTCACCTGCGTGGGGAGAGAAGCCATCTGAGGTACCTCGCAGCCGGGTTTGAGCGCGTGGGAAGCCGCAGCCCACGCGCTCCCGGTTGCGACTACGTTCGTGGCGGTTGTGGCTACTCGACCGTGACGGTCTTCGCGAGGTTCCGCGGCTGATCGACGTTCAGACCCTTGAGGCGAGCGATCTTGTACGCGAGCAGTTGCAGCGGAAGCGTCGCGAGAACAGCCTGGAGAAACGCCGGCGACTTGGGGATGTAGATCACGTCATTCGCGTGATGCTGAATCTCCTCATCACCATCGGTCGCGATCGCAATCACGTGTGCGCCACGAGCCCGCGTCTCCTGGATGTTCGACACGATCTTGTCGTAGACGATGTTCATGCGCGTCGCGACGACAACCACGGGCGTGCCCTCGTCGAGCAGGGCGATCGGGCCGTGCTTCATCTCGCCCGCCGAGTACGCCTCAGTGGGGATGTAGGAGATCTCCTTCAGCTTCAGGGCGCCTTCGAGTGCGACAGGTAGCCCAATGTGGCGACCGAGGAAGAGGAAGAACGGCTGGTCGACAAACCGTGCGGCGATCTCGTCGATCGGATGGCTGCCGTTCAGGAACTGCTCCATCTTCGCGGGCAGGCGGTAGACCTCGTCGAGAATGAACTCGATCTCGTCGTGCGGGAGCGTCTCGCGCTGGCGGGCGAGCTCAAGCCCGATCAGGTACATCAGGGCGACCTGCGCCGAGAACGTCTTCGATGCTGCGACACCCACTTCCATGCCGGTGCGGGTGTAGAGCACCGAGTCGACCTCACGCGTGATCTGAGAGCCCATCGTGTTCGTGATCGCAACAGTGCGGGCGCCAAGCTGGCGCGCGAGCTGCATGGCCTGGATCGTGTCGCGCGTCTCACCCGACTGGGAGATGCCGATCACGAGCGTGTCCTTGTCGAGCACCGGGTTGCGGTAGATCCACTCGCTCGCGACGTCGGGCTCGACCGGAACGCGAGCCCACTCCTCGATCACGTACCGGCCCACAACACCCGCGTGGTAGGCGGTGCCGCAGGCGACGATGACGATGCGGCGAAGCTCGCGCATGTCCTGCTCGCTCAAGCCGAGGCCATCCTGGACGAGGACGCCGTGACGAACGCGGTCGCCGATCGTCTCGCGGATGCCGTCGGGCTGCTCGAAGATCTCCTTGAGCATGAACGTCTCGAACCCGGCTCGCTCGGCTCGCTCGTCGTCCCAATCGATCTCGGCGACGTCGTGGCTCACGTGCTCGCCGTCCTCGGCACGAATGAAGTTCACGCCAGCGGGTGTGAGCTCGACAATGTCACCGTCGGACGGGAACTGCATGCGGCGCGTTTCCGAGTGGAATGCTGCCATGTTCGAGGCGAGGAAGTTCTCGCCATCACCGAGGCCGACAACGAGCGGTGTCTGACGGCGCACGGCGACGAGGCGGTGCGGCTCATCGTGGTGGATCAGGACGAACGTGAAGTGACCTTCGAGGCGGCCATACACAGCACGGACGGCTGCGATCACGTCACCCTCGTAGGCGTCTTCGATCATGTGCGCCACAACTTCGGCGTCGGTCTCGCTCGAGAATGTGTGGCCTTCGGCGACGAGCTCATCCTTCAAGGTGAGGTAGTTCTCGACGATGCCGTTCAGGACGACAGCGAGCTCGTTCTCGTGACAGCCGGTGAGCGGATGGGCGTTGTCCTCGTTGACTGCCCCATGGGTGGCCCAACGCGTGTGGCCGAGGCCGGTCGTTGACTTGGATGTGACGCCTGCAGTCGCCTCGGTAAGGTTTGCGAGGTTGCCGACGGCGCGCACGTAGCTCAGCCCCTCGTCCTCTCGCAAAGCGATTCCAGCCGAGTCGTACCCGCGGTTTTCGAGGCGCTGGAGCCCCTGGATCAGCAGATCCTTGGCGGGGCGCTTACCGACATACCCGATGATTCCGCACATCTCTAGACGTCCTTTGCTGTCAGCGCACGCAACGTGCGAGCGCGAGTTCGTTCGTCTGGGTGGTTGAGGCCAAGTCCGTTGCGGCGTTGGTGTCGAGAAAGCCAGTCAACATAGGGCCTGAAAAGCGTAAGAGCCCGACTGATGCTTCCGTTCCAGCGGCGGAACGGTCAGCCGAGCTCAGACCGAACAAGCGCCGCGATCGTAGCACAGGCCTCCGCTGCGACAGCCTCATTTTCCGCCTCCGCGAGGACTCGAATCAGGGGTTCGGTGCCCGACGGACGGACGAGAATGCGTCCCGAGCCTGCGAGCTCGGCGTTGCGTCGCTCGACCTCGTCGACCACCGCTTGTGGAAGATCCTTCGTCGCGACGCGAACGTTTTCCTTCGCTTGCGACCAGCGCGGCATCACGCCTGCGGCCTCGCTCAGTGTCCGTCCGCGGAGGGCCGCACAGAGCAGCAAGCCGGCGGCCAAACCGTCCCCCGTGACGTGATCCTGGAGGCAGATGATGTGGCCGGACTGCTCGCCACCGAGAATGCCACCCTCGCGCCAAAGCGCCTCGAGAACGTAGCGATCACCGACATCGGTTGTCAGTACTCGGATGTTGTTCTCGGCCATCAGCGAGTGAAAGCCGTAGTTCGTCATCTGCGTTACCGCAACGAGATCGACGCCGAGGTGGAGCGCGAGCACCGCCACGATCTCGTCGCCATCGACGACCTTCCCGTTCTCGTCGACCGCCATCGTGCGGTCACCGTCGCCATCGAACGCGATACCTAGATCGAAGCCGTGCTCGACCACTGCCGCCTGCAATGCACCCAGATCGGTCGCGCCACAGCCCGAGTTGATGTTCGTGCCGTCGGGCGCGTCGCCAATCGTCTCGACGGTTGCACCGAGCCGCGCAAACGCTTCGGGGGCCATCCCTGCGTACGCGCCGTGGGCGCAGTCGACAACCACGCGCAGGCCCGTGAGGTCGGAGCCGAACTTCTCGAGCACGTAGTCGACGTACGAAGCCGACGACTCTCCGTCACGATGTGTGACCGCCCCGGTAGCCCCCTCAGGCGCGGGTGCATCGAGGAGCGCTTCGATCTGCTCCTCGGCCGCGTCAGGCAGCTTGTGCCCCTCGCGATCGAAGAACTTCACGCCGTTGTACTCGGGCGGGTTGTGCGACGCGGAGATGACGATGCCGAGATCGGCACCCGCGAGCGCCACGGCGGGAGTCGGCAGGACACCTCCGAGGATCACGTCAGCCCCGGCCGAGGCGGCGCCACGCGCCAACGCCTCTTCGAGCTCGGGGCCCGAGCCACGAGTGTCGCGTCCGACGAACACGGATGTTGCACCACTCCAGAGGACGGCAGCACGTCCGAGGCGTTCGACGAGATCCGCGGTGAGAAAATCGCCGACGATTCCTCGTACGCCGTCCGTGCCAAAGTAGCGACGCGTCATGCGAGCCGAAGCCTACTCCTGAAGCGCCGGCAAGATGCCGACATGTGCACAGATCGCCGTTAGCGCTTGGAGAACTGCGGGGCCTTGCGCGCCTTGTGCAGGCCGGCCTTCTTGCGCTCGACCTCACGTGCGTCGCGCGTCAGGAAGCCCTGCCGCTTGAGAAGCACACGGAAATCGGGGTTGATCTCGACGAGCGCACGAGCGATGCCGTGACGAACCGCACCAGCCTGACCCGACGGGCCACCACCGTGAACGCGGACGCGAAGGTCGTACTGGCCCGACAACTCGGTCGTCTTGAGCGGCGAAAGCACCGACACGCGATTGAGCAGACGTGGGAAGTACTCGTCGAGCGACTTGCCGTTGATCCACGTCTTCCCGTCACCGGGGCGAAGGATCACACGGGCCACGGAGGTCTTCCGCTTCCCGGTTCCGAGGTACTGGGCGGGATTCGACACTACGAGACCTCCAACTGCTTCGGTGCCTGAGCCTCATGCGGGTGCGCCGGGCCGGCATAGATCTTCAGCTTCGTGAGCTGCTGACGAGAAAGGCGGTTCCGCGGGAGCATGCCCTTGACGGCCTTCCGCAGCACTTCGGTTGGGCGGCGCTCAAGCTGCTCACGCAGCGGACGCGTTGTCAGCCCACCGGGATAGCCCGAGTGGCGGTAGTACATCTTCTGCTCGAGCTTCTTGCCTGTGACCGCGATCTTCTCAGCGTTGATGACGACGACGAAGTCGCCCGTGTCGACATGCGGTGTGAACACCGGCTTGCCCTTGCCGCGGAGGCGATCGGCGATCTGCGTGGCGAGTCGACCCAGGGTCTGGCCCTCGGCGTCGACGATGTACCACTCGCGAGTGATCTCTCCGGTTTTTGCGCTGTAGGTCTTCATAGTTTCGATGCGGTCACAGAAAAACGACGGACCAGTTGGCCGCCGACGCCGGATGGTAGCAAGACGATGCAGGCGGCGGGGAGACCCGCCGTCAGTGCGGCAAGGATAGCCAATGGCGTCACGCCACCCGCGCTATAGATGATGCCGCCGCCAAGCGCGAGCGACGCACCGGAAAAGCTCGACAACCGGTCGGAGAGACCAACGAGCCGGCCCCGCTCCGACGGAGCTGCCAGCGAGACAAGTTCGGTTGTGGCGGCCACATACGAGATGTTCCAGCCGAGTCCGAGGCCGAACATCGAAAGCGACATGCCCGCAATGCCGCTGAGCCAGACAAGGCTGAGGTTCGACGCAGCCATGATCACCAGCCCCGCCGTCATCGCACGCCTGCGCCCGATGCGTTCGACGAGATCGCCGACGATCAGCACGAGGCCGTACATCCCAACGATGTGCGCGCTGATCACGGTGAAGATGTCACCGTGCTTGTGGTGGTGGCCAACCGCGACGTATCCCGCGAGATTCATGACGCCCGCCATCACGGCGAAACTCGTGACGGCGGCGAGCATCGCGTACCCCACGCCAGGACGGCGTAGGAGCTCGCGGACGGTCGCGGGCGACTCTGGCTCAGGTGCGGCGCCTGCTTCGTTGACGAACGCCCGAGAGAGCTCCTGGGGGTCAGGCCGCACGCCGAACGAGATCAGCAGACCGCCCAGCGCAAAGAGCGAGGTGAGCAACCACGGCAGTGCGAGATCCGCGGGGGCGAGCGCGCGATCGGCAAACAGCGGGCCGAAGACGAGCGGGCCCCACACAGCCCCAGACACCGCACCGAAGAGCACGAACGACATGCCGCGCGCGCGGTAGGCCGGCGGGAACATCTCGGCGGCGGCGGCACGCGACAGCAGGACGATCGTCTGGGCGGCACCGCAGATGCCAAGCCCGAGGACGACGAGCTCACCCGAGGTTGACCAGCACCCGAGCGCGGTCACGGCTGGGCCGACGATGCCAAGGGCGAACCCGGTGCGGATCACTGGCATCCGCCCAACTCGGTCGGAGATGCGACCAGTCGGACTGACGGCCGCAGCCCCGGCGAGAAGGAAGATGGCCGGCCCGAGACCGAGGATCCCTTCGATGCCAGTTACCGAAACGAGCGTCACGGTGCCAAGGGCGACCGCGAGCTGGATCATCCCCGAGAGACAGACAAGACCGGCCGCAAGCAGCACCGCATTCTTCGACGCTGGGCTTAGCCGCACAGAAGCTCCCGCAGGCCCGCCCGAAAGGCAGATGCCCCACCCCGTGATGGGTGGCGGACGTACGCGCCGCCAAACGCAGCGTGCGCGACCCGACCTACGGGCACCACCAATCGATTTCGCGCAAGCCGGCGCGCGAACGTGACCCCGGCTGCGATTTCAGCTGCGGTCGGCGCGCGATTCGATTGTTCGTCGCCTGGATGGGTCGGAACGACGTTCCAGAGCAAAACGTCATTCGCAACCCCAAGCTCCGTCAGCACCCGATGCACGATCGTTGCGGTCGCCTCTGCAGGCCCCACCCCACTGACCTGACGTTCCGAGGTGAGCGGCAGCCCGGAGATGCGCGCACCGCGATAGCCAGGCGCTTCGGCGACGAGCAGCACCGAGGCGCCTCGCCGTTCGTCGAGATACTGCGTCAGACGGTCGCGCAGCAACGGCGCACGATCGCCTTCCCGATAGAAGTTGAACGTGTCACCGATCTCTGCCGAGGCAAGTGCGCTCATGAATCCCCTCATCTCGCTCCGTACTTTGACCGATGGCGGCCAATCGCCGCGAGAGATCGCACACGAGATCGCTGCGTTCCTCGATCAGGCGAAACACACGCTCGATCTCGCCCAATACGACTTTGAGTTCGGCCCCGAAACCGCAGGCATCGTCGGCGACGCGATCCGCCGCGCGCACGCCCGAGGCGTCACGATCCGGCTCGCCTACAACATCGACCACCGCAACCCGATCCCCGTGCCGCCACCCGCGTCGCCCGACCTTGAGCTGATCCAGTCGCTCCCGGTCGAAGCGATCGCCGTCGCGGGCGTCCCGAACCTGATGCACCACAAGTACGTCGTGCGGGACAACCACACCGTGTGGACCGGCTCCACAAACTGGACCGACGACTCTTGGAGCCGCCAAGAGAACCTCATCATCGTGGTCGACTCGCCGGGGATTGCCGCGCAGTACACCGCGAACTTCGAGGAGCTCGCCTCTGGTGCGCCTGTGGCGGCGACCGGCGCAAGCGCGCGCGCACCGATCGACGGGATTCGCGCCTGGTTCACCCCACGCGGTGGCCCTGACCTCACGAATCGGATCGCGCAGGCGATCGGACTCGCGGGGCGCCGCGTTCGGGTCTGCTCGCCGGTTATCAGCAGCGGGCCGATCCTCGGAGCGCTCGCGGGGGTCGTTGCGAAAGGCACGGTCGATATCGCGGGCTGCGTCGACGCGGTGCAGCTGCAGGGTGTCGCACAGCAGTGGCGTGACGCCGCGTCGGAATGGAAGCTCCCGCTCCTCAACCGGCTCGCCGGCGGGCCACTGAGCGCCAAGCTATCGAACCCGTTCTCGCGTGGACATGTGCACGACTCGATGCACGCGAAAGTCGTTGTTGCCGACGACACCGTGTTCGTCGGCTCGTTCAACCTCTCTCGGTCAGGCGAATCGAACGCCGAAAATGTCGTGGAGTTCGACGATCGTGAGCTCGCCGATCAGCTCGCGGTCTTCATCGACACCGTGCGTGCACGGTACGACGTCCTGACGATTCCGGCCTAGGCCGAGTTAGGCGAGCGTTTCAGCGTCGGTCGGGAACGCCCGAGCCCACGACTGAAGGAACGTCGCGGCGTAGCGCGAGTCGGGCGGAATCAGATCCGACGCCCGGGTGAAGGCCGACCGCGCCGCCTTCGTCGTGCCCGCAGCAATCAGCGACTCGCCAAGCGCCCACTGCGCATAGCCGCGGAGTTCGGAGTCGTCGTGGCGTGAAAGCATGTCAACTGCCTCGGTGGCCTCATCGATCGCAGAGCCCGCGTCGCCCGTGCGCGCGAACGTGATCGCCCGCTCGATCTTGAGCCAGGCGCGATCCGGAAGATCACCGATCGTGCCGACGAGTCCCTCCGCTGCGCGCAGGTGCTCCGTCGCGGCGTACGGGTCGTCGTCGAAGATCGCGATCTCTGCGGCGAGGAGATGCGCGCGACCGAGATGCATCGTGTCCTCCGTCGTCTCCAACAGGCCGATGGCGCGAGTGATGCTCGAGCGCGCCGCATCGTGATCGCCAGCAGCTGACGCGAGTCGAGCGTGCGACCAGTAGAGCCGCATCCGCGAGTAGGGGTCGTCTGCGTGTGCCGCGTATCCAAGTGCTTCGTCGATCGCCTTACGCGCCTCGTCGAGTTCACCCAGGTCGGCGAGCGCGTAGGAGAGGTAGGTCGAGAAGCGCACGAGCGCAGGCCAGTTGACGGGCGTATGCGCGACGAGCGACGCGGACGCTGTCCGGAAAAGCTCCGCTGCAGCAACGCCTTGACCGGTGCTTGAAAGCGCGAGACCAAGGGTTGCCCAAGCATCGGGGAACGCGGTGGGCGTCACCCACGGCTCCTTGACGGCCTCGCCGAGCACCTCGATCGCACCAAGGTGATCGCCACGCTGCGCGGCGACGGCGCCGAGACCGATGCGAGCGAGCGTCATGTCCCGGACGTCCGCGGCACGTTCGGCATCGGCGAGCACCTCGCGGTACATCACGTCAGCGCCGACATCGTCGAGGTCGAGGCGCAACGTGAGTTCCGCCTCGCCCAACCGCAGCTCGCGCGCCTCAGTGTCGGGCTGCTCGACACCCGTCTCGAGGTAGTGCGGCGTCACACCGAGATTCTTGGCCAGAACACGCAGCGCCTTCATCGACGGGACACGCTCCCCCAGCTCGATGCGCGAGATGTAGGCGTAGCTCACACCCCTCGCGGCGATCGCGCGTTGCGAGAGTCCTCGCTCGCGGCGAAGGCGCTTTAGGCGCTCCCCAATCGATTCGGCGATCACGGTCACAGAGCGCATCTTGGCGGGTTGGTTGCCAATCGTCAAGAAAGGCCAATTGCGCCGCCATCCGGAAACGTGTCTACTTTTGTGGACACCCCCCATTTGGGGGAGGCCAACTCCCCCTTAGGGGGAACAAGCCTGCGGAGAACGTCCTGCAATTCGCGCAAATCGCCCTCCGGGCGCTGCCCCCTGATCACAACGGGTGCCCGGACACACACCCATCGAAAGGAATCCATGAACACCAAGGCATTCACCTTCATCACCGCCCTCGTCACCCTCGCTGGCATCGCCGCCGGTGTCGGCTGGGGCCCCTGAGGTCACCCCACGCATTGATGGACACCCGGGCGCGGCCGACTGTGGCGACACGGACGGCCGCGCCCGCCGTCGTTTCGCGGAGCTACGCCGAGATCGGGAAGATCAGGCGGTACGTGTTGAGCGGGGTGTCACCGTTCCCGACAACGAGCGTTCCACGCACACCCTGATAGTCGCCCGTACCGCCTGTCACCGTCAGCGTGGAGCCAGGTGACGCAAGGATCCCTGAGATCGAAACTGTTCCACCGGGCAGCACCGCGGTGCCCGTAAAGCGTGTCGAACCATCCGCGAGCTGAATCGCTGTGCCGCGGTCTGACCCAACGATCGCACCCGCGGGCCGCCCGAACTGCGACCGCACATTCTTCAGCTGATCGGTCACACCAAGCACGTCGCCCGCGTTGATCGTCTTGAGCGGCGGGGTGTCCTTGGTGAGCGTCACCTTCGTTGAAACCGACCGGACAACGATCGTCTTCACGTCGGCATGCGCCGCGCGGGTCGCGCTGGCAAGCGGGGCGACCGCCACGGCAGCGGCGAGAACCACAAGTATCGGGATAGGGCGTAGCGCCATCACTCAGTCGTACCAGGTCTCTGGGCGGCAGCCAAGCCGCCCGACACGGGCTACTCCCACTCGATCGTCGCGGGCGGCTTCGACGTCACGTCGAGCACCACACGGTTTACTGCGGGAATCTCGTTGACAATCCTGTTCGACACGATCTCGATCAGGTCGTACGGAAGCCGCGCCCAGTCGGCGGTCATCGCGTCGTCGGAGGTCACTGCACGAATCACGATCGGGTAGCCGTACGTCCGCGAGTCGCCCTGCACACCCACCGAGCGGATCGCGGGCAGCACCGCGAACGACTGCCAGAGATCGCGATAGAGACCCGCACGGCGCACCTCCTCCTGGAGGATCGCATCGGCTTCGCGCAGCGCCTCGAGGCGTTCTGCTGTGACATCGCCAATGATGCGAATGGCGAGACCCGGGCCTGGGAAGGGCTGGCGCCACACCATGCGTTCGGCCATACCGAGCTCTTCGCCGACGCGGCGCACCTCATCCTTGAACAGCATCCGGAGCGGCTCGACGAGCCCCATCTCCATGTCGTCGGGTAGCCCGCCGACGTTGTGATGGCTCTTGATCGTCTCGGCGACACCGTCTTCGCCACCCGACTCGATGACGTCGGAGTAGAGCGTGCCCTGGACGAGCCACTTGGCATCGCCGACCTTCTCAGCCTCAACCTCGAAGACGCGAATGAACTCTTCGCCGATGATCTTGCGCTTCGTCTCGGGATCGCTGACTCCCTCAAGCTTCGCGAGGAAGCGATCCTTCGCGTCGACATGCACGAGCGGCACGTGGAAGTGCTCGCCGAAGGTCTGCACGACCTGTGCGGCTTCGTCTTTGCGCATCATCCCGTGGTCGACGAACACGCACGTGAGCTGCTCACCGATCGCTTTGTAGACGAGGAGTGCAGCGACCGAGCTGTCGACGCCACCTGAGAGACCGCAGATCACTTTGTCGCTGCCAACCTGGGCGCGGATCCGTTCGATCTGCTCCTCGATCACGGCTGCGGGTGTCCACGCAGGCGAGGCGCCGGCGATCTCGTAGAGGAAGTTCTTAAGCAGCTCCTGTCCGTGCTCAGTGTGGACGACCTCGGGGTGGAACTGGACGCCGTAGAGCGATCGCGCTTCGTCCTCGAACGCTGCGATCGGCGTTGACGGCGAGCCTGCAACGACCGTGGCACCCGTGGGCGCAGCGACGACCGAGTCGCGATGCGACATCCACACGGTGAGATCGGCGGGGATGTCGGCGAAGAGCCGCCCGCCCGTCGCGCCAAGCTCTGCCTTCCCAAACTCGGCGAGCCCGGTGCGGTCGACGCGGCCACCCAGCTCTTGCGCCATCAGCTGCATGCCATAACAGATGCCGAGCGTCGGAACGCCGAGCTCGAAGATTCCGGGATCGACCCGCGGCGCGCCCTCGGCGTACACCGACGCAGGGCCGCCGGACAGGATCACGGCCGACGGTTCGCGACGGCGAATGTCGTCGGCGCTGACACGATGCGACACGAGCTCGGAGTAGACGCGCGCCTCACGAACGCGGCGGGCAATCAGCTGGGAGTACTGGCCACCAAGGTCGACGACAATGACCGGCCGCTCCTCAGGCAGCGGCATGGCGGCCTCGGAGTGCCCGGCCGCCTCAGTTCCGGCGGTAATTGGGTGCGTCCTTCGTGATCGTAATGTCGTGCGGGTGCGACTCACGCAGACCAGCTCCGGTGATGCGCACGAACCGCGCACCTTGGAGCGCCTCGATCGTTGGAGCACCGCAGTACCCCATCGACTGGCGCAGACCGCCGACGATCTGGTGCAACACGGTCGCGATCGGCCCCTTGTAGGGGACGCGTCCTTCGATGCCTTCCGGCACAAGCTTTTCGACGTCTTCGACGTCCCCTTGGAAGTAGCGATCCTTCGAGAAGCTGCGCGCGCGCATCGCGCCGAGCGACCCCATCCCGCGGTACTCCTTGAAGCGCTCCCCGTTTGCAAAGACCACGTCGCCGGGTGCTTCGTCGGTACCGGCGAGCATCGAGCCGAGCATGACGGTGTCGGCGCCGGCAGCAATTGCCTTGGCGACATCGCCCGAGCTCGTGATGCCACCGTCAGCGATCACCGGAACACCGTGGCGGGCGGCAAGCTCGGCAACGTCGTAGACGGCGGTGATCTGCGGCACCCCGACACCTGCGACAACGCGCGTGGTGCAGATCGTTCCCGGGCCGATACCAACTTTGAGACCGTCGGCGCCTGCGTCGATCAGCGCCTCGCCCGCTTCGGGGGTCGCGATGTTGCCCGCGATCACTTCGAACTCGCCTGAGAGGCCCTTGATCGTGGCGACCATCTCGACGACGCCACGCGAGTGACCATGTGCCGTGTCGACGACGAGGACATCGGCGCCAGCGGCGATCAGCGCTTGGGCGCGTTCGCGGGCATCAGGGCCAACGCCAACGGCAGCACCAACGCGCAGGCGGCCATGAAGGTCTTTGGTCGCCATCGGGAACTCGATGCGCTTCTGGATGTCCTTGACCGTGATCAGACCCTTGAGGACACCGTCGCCATCGACGACGGGAAGCTTCTCGATCCGGTGGCGATGGAGCAGGCTCTCCGCTTCGAGGAGCGTCGTCCCCACCGGGGCCGTAACGAGATTCTTCGATGTCATGAGCGCCGAGACCGACTGCTTCGTGTCCTTCTCGAACCGGAGGTCGCGGTTCGTGAGAATGCCCACGAGCTTGCCGGCCTCGTCCGTGATCGGGACGCCGGACACGCGATAGGCCTCCATGAGCGCGAGCGCATCAGACACCTGCGCGTCGGGCCGGAGCGTCAGCGGTTCGACGATCATCCCCGACTCGGAGCGCTTCACCTTGTCGACCTCAGAGACCTGGTCACCAATCGAGAGGTTGCGGTGGACGATGCCGATGCCGCCATGGCGGGCAAGGGCGATTGCCATGCGCGCCTCGGTGACCGTGTCCATCGCGGCCGAGACAACCGGGAGGTTCAGAACGACGGTGCGCGTGAGCCGCGTGGCGGTCGAAACATCGTTTGGCAGGACGGACGATTCGGCCGGAACGAGGAGCACATCGTCAAACGTCAGGCCCGACTTGCCGAACTTCTCCCCACGCGAGAGATCTGAGTCGACGCGGGAGCCCTCGAATTCCATTGGCTCAATCGTAACGTCGCCAGCGGGGGACAGCGCCGATGGGTGTCGCGCGGGGTGTTAGACGGTCGCTTCGGTCGCTGGCTGAAGCTCGACAACCTCGGTCGCTGGCTGCAGTCGACCAGCTTCGCGCGGGTCGAGGATTCCAGCGCCGAGCTCAAGCGTTGAGGCCGTCGAGGCCGCGACGGCGAGGCGCAACGTCTCCTCCGGCGCCTTACCGGCAGCACGCGCGGCGAGGAACCCCGCAAGCAGCACGTCACCGGCGCCGACCGTTGAAACGGGTTCGACACGAGGCGCGACGACCCGAAAGCGATGAGCGACACGATCTTCGCGCAGCAATGCAATGCAGCCGTCCTCGGTGGAGATCAGCGCATTCTTCGCGCCGAGCGCCGAAATCTGCTCGAGCGCGAGCTCGTAATCCTCGTCGTCATGGAACTCCTGCCCCACAAGCGACTCGGCGTCTTGCTGGCTAATCGACGCGAGCGTCGGCTCGGCTTCAACACCAAGTCGCAGCGCCTCACCCTCGCAATCGAGGTAGGTCGCGACGTTCCGACGGTTTAGGTCGTGGATCAGCTCGGCGTAGAACGAGTCGGCGACATCGCGCGGCAGTGAGCCAGCGATCACGACAACGTCGGCGCTGCGCGACAGATACTCGACCTTGTCGCGGAGGAAGCCGAGCTCGTCGGGGCGCACCGCGGGCCCCCACTCCTTGATCTCGGTGTAGCTGCCGCTCGTCGGGTCGACGACCGCGGTCGTTGTGCGCGATTCGTCGGCGATGCGCACGAAGTCGTTGAGGATGCCCTCGGCGGTCAGGCGCTCGACGATGCGCATGCCGGTCTGGCCGCCGGTGAGCCCCGTCGCGATCGACGGCACACCGAGCGCCTTCAACGCGCGCGAAATGTTGATGCCCTTACCGCCCGCGAGCGGCAGTCCAGATGTGGCGCGGTGCCGCTGCCCACGCTGGAAGTTCGGGACGGTGAGTGTCCGGTCGATCGCGGGATTGAGGGTGACCGTCAGGATCACGTGAACCTCCTAGTGCGGTTTGGTGCCGCAGGTACTGAGCTGCGCAGACGGTGCGTTCAGCAGGCGCGAGTGTACGCGTCGGAAGGCTGGCGCGGGAGCCGCGTTACCCGAAGATGCCAGCGAGACGATCGGCGGTTCGGTGCGTGTACCACGAGACTCGCGTCTGCAAGCTCGGCGCGCCGACAGCACGGTCGGCAACAAGCTGGCGGGTGCCAACGAGCGTCCCGGCCGAATAGATCTGCACCGTCCCGAGCGGCTGGCCCTTAGCGACGGGTGGCACGACGCCGGCAGGCGCAACGACCTTCTCAACGAGCGACGTACCCAACCGAGTGACAACGGTGAACGGCCGTACGGCGACAAGGTGAATCGGCTTGATGCCATATGGGAGCGACACCGAGGCGTAGTCGCGCTCTGTCGAGATTGCGTCAACGGTTCGGTACTGCGCGACGCCGTACTCGGCGAGGGTCTGCAGATCACGGTTGCGCTGCGCGCGGGAGGGCGCGCCGAGGATCGTCAGATAGAGCGTGACGCCGTCGCGTTCGACTACAACGACCTGACACCAGCCCGCGGCGTTCGTGTGGCCCGTCTTGACGCCGATCACGCCAGGGACGACGCCGAGGAGGTCGTTCCACGTGTGCAGCGTCCGTCCGCCAGCGATCGTTGCGGTCGTGCTCGACACGGCTTCACGGACGGGCGCAAGCTTCATCGCGGCTTCCGCAAGCAGCGTGACGTCGTGGGCGCTCGACCACTCCTCGTCGGCGTCCAGCCCGTCGGGACGTACGAAGTGGGTGTCGTTGAGCCCCAGGACGGTCGCCTCGTTGTTCATCAGGTCGGCGAACGCTGGGAAGCTTGATGCGACCGAGAGGGCGAGCGCGTCGGCTGCGTCGTTCGCCGACTGGATGAGCGCACCCTTGACGAGATCGCGCACCGTAAGCCGTTCATGCGGCTGCAGATTGATCGTCTCCTCGCCCACGCGCGCGGCGCGGGGATCGACGCTGACCACGTCGTTCAGCGAGTGGTGCGCGAGCGCGACAATCACCGTCATCAGCTTCGTGATCGAGGCGATTGGCAGCTGCTTGCGCGCATCATGCGACACGACGACCTCGCCCGTGTCGGCGTTAACGACGTACCAGGCGGCCGCCTGGGGGATCGGCGCGTCAGCCGTCGGCCGAACTGCGGCGCTCGCCGTGGCCGCCGAGATGACGGCCGCAGCGAAGATGACGATCGCGATACGCCTCACCGCAGCCGCACCTTTTGGCCAAGGAACAGTGACGTCGCTGACAGGCCAGGGTTGAGCTTCTGCAAGGTCGCTGTCGGGACGCCCGTCTTCGCAGCGATCCCGTCGAGCGTGTCGCCTGCGTGAACGGTGTAGGTCGTGGGGGCGGCGTGTACCGCCTTCGCTTTCGGTGCCGCCTCGGTGGTGCTCACTGCCGGCGTCCCGTGCTTGGGGTGCACCATCGGGCGCAGGAGCAGGACGGCGATCGTCGCAGCCGCGAGAAAGGCGAATGGGGCGATGAACGGGCGCACGGGGCGTTCGACGGCGGTCACCAGCCGGAGACGGCCCACAGCTCGCTGCGGAGCCGTGCGGCCTCGGCACCAGCCGCGGCGCGGTAGTCATCGCCCGATTCGCGGTAGGCGAAGATCACCGACCGTGAGGCGTTGACGAGGGCGCTCGCAGGGCCGGCACGGAACGCACGTGCGAGATCGGCCGGGTCTGCTCCCTGGGCACCGACGCCCGGCAGCAGCAGGATCGTGTTCGGCATCAGCTTGCGCGCCTCGGCCACTGCACGCGGGTGCGTCGCACCCACGACCGCGCCCACGGCCGAAAGGCCCGACTCACTGATCAGATCGGCACCCCAGTCGGCGACGAGCTCCGCAACCTGGTGCCACAGCGGGCGACCATCCGACAACGTGACGTCCTGCACGTCACCGCCGGCATTCGACGTCTTGACGAGACAGAAGATCGCGGCGCCGTAGCGGCGCGCAGCGGCCAGGTACGGCTCGATCGACTCGCGCCCGAGGTACGGGTTGACGGTCAAGGCGTCGGCGATCGGCGGTTCGCCTTCGAGGTAGGCCTCGGCGTAGGCGCGTGCGGTTGCGCCGATGTCGCCGCGCTTGCCGTCGGCGATCACCAGCAGGCCGGCACGGCGCGAGTACTCGCAGACTTCCTCGAACGCAGCCATCCCGCGTGAGCCAAGCGCTTCGAAGAACGCAAGCTGCGGCTTGACGGCGACTGCGTGCGGCGTGACCGCGTCGACAATCCCGCAGCAGAAGCGGGCGATGTCGCCGCGGAGTTCGACCGGCAGCAGGTCGGGCCGCGGGTCAAGCCCAACGACCAGCTGACTTTGCTTGCGCTTGACCTCTGCAGCGAGCCGGTCGGCGAAGGCGATTACCTCGTCGCTCATTGCCGTCAGCTTAGGAGAAACAGCGAAGGGGCCGCTCTCGCGACCCCTTCGAGGAACTACCGATCAGGCGGGCTCTACTTGAGGGCTGCCTTGAGCTGCGAGCCGGCGCTGAACTTCGGCACGGTCGTTGCAGCAATCTGGACCTTCTCGCCGGTGCGCGGGTTGACACCCGTGCGGGCCGCGCGAGCGGCTGGCGAGAACTTGCCGAAACCTGTGAAGTTGATCGAGTCGCCGGACTTCAGCGTCTCGGTGACCGACTCCAGGAAGGCATCGACGGCCTTGCCGGCATCACGGTTCGAAAGACCGCTCTTGGTGGCGACCTTGGAAATGAAGTCCTGCTTCGTCAAAACCTTCCTCCTCGATGAGATTTCCGGAAAACGGACGTACGTGAAGCCTTGACGAGCAACCGTAACAACCCCATCGGATGGCTCAACCATGCGGAGTGCGCCGAAGCTACGAACGTGTGTTCGTGGCTTCGTTCGCTAGGAACGCAGCTCGGAGGCGACCAGGAGCGGCCGCAGCCGAATCCCGATCCGGGCGAGCTCGTCGGCGCCGCCCTCCTCACGGTCGACCACGCAGATCGCGGTCGACACTTTGAGGCCCGCTTCGCGGAGCGCCTCGATCGCCGAGATCGCGGCGCCGCCAGACGTGACAACGTCTTCGACGAGCACGATCTCCTCACCTTCGACGAACGGCCCTTCGATCCGGTTGGCCGTTCCGTATCCCTTCGGCTCTTTGCGAACGATCACGAACGGGATCCCCACTTCGAGCGAGGCGGCCGCAGCAAGTGACACAGCGCCAAGCTCTGGGGCCCCGATCCGCGCGGCGGTCGGGGCGTGCTCACGAATCGTTTCGCCGATCGCGACACCCAGGCGACGCAAGAGGTTCGGCTCGGTGCCGAACCGATACTTGTCGAGGTAGTACGTGCTGCGCTTCCCCGAGCGAAGCAGGAAGTCGCCTTCGAGGTAGGCGGCCTCACGAACAGCGGCAGCGAGTGTCGTCATCGCGTCATCGCAAGGAGTTCGCGTGCGATGCCAAGCAGGCGATCAGCCTCGGGCATCTCTTCGCCGAGCGAAACCATCGAGCCATCCTCGGCGTACAGGTCGATCCGCTCGCGCAGCCGTGCGGCGCGACGGCGATAGAGCACTGACCCGGCCAGTGAACCCGCGGTCAGGAGCATGCCGGTGAAGATCCTACGCGGTGGCATCTGCGGCCTTTCGGCGCCGCGACACAGCGGGTGCGGGGTCAGGCTCTGCGACTGCGCGCAGGCAATGCTTGAGGTCGTAGAAGACGAGGCCGACCGTCGGATCAGGTCGTGTGGTTGCGCCGACGAGAACCCCGCCGCGCCGAACCACGAAGATGCTGCCGTCGAGTGTGGCCGCCTCAAGCTGGGTCATCGTCTCGAGGCCGCGCTCACGACGTGCCTCGTCGGACTCGTTGACGAGCTCAAGGAGCAGGTTGGTGAAGCGCCCGGCGCGACCCTCATCGTCGATGGTGGTTGCGAGCACCTCGCCGTCGGCTGTCGCGATTACGACGTTGACGACCTGCGACGAGATTTCGGTGAGATCGGCGAGTGCCTGAGCGGCATCCATGGTCGTGAGCATACTGCGGCCACATGCGTGCAGTCGTTTTGAAGTTCTTTGCAGACCGCGGAACCCACCTCGCAGCGATGATCGCGTACTTCGCGCTGCTCTCGTTTGTGCCGCTGCTCTTCCTCTCGCTCGCGCTGCTCGGCATCGCGCATCAGGCATCGCAGGGGTCGTTCTTTGTCCGCCAGCTACAGCATGCGTTCCCGACAACGTCGGTCGACTCGCTGATCAGCGCGGTGCGTGCGATCCAGGAAAACGCTACGGCCCTTGGGATCGTTGGCGGCGCCTTCCTGCTCTGGTCGGCGCTTTCGTTCTTCTCGGTTCTTGAGAGCGCGTTCAACATCGTCTACGACCGGCCAAACCGTGCGTTCCTTCGCGGCAAGGCGCTTGCGACGATGATGATGGTCGGCTCGCTCGTCTCGCTCTTCGCCTCGCTCGTTGTCGGCTACACCGGGGCGGAGCTGCTCAAGCGCTACGGCGGGTTTGCTGGGAACGGCTTCATTGCGACGGTGCTTTCGCTGCTCGTCTCGCTTGCCGGGATCTTCGGCTTCCTCGCAACCTCGTACTACGTCCTCACGAACACCAAGCTGACATGGCGTGAGGTCGTTCCGGGTGCGTGGACGGCGGCGATCCTGATGGAGTCGACGTTCCAATTTCTGCCCGCGTTCGTGACGGTCTCAAAGCACAACCCGGTGCTGCAGACCCTCTCGGGGCCGGCGGTGCTGCTCGTGTGGCTTTACGTGATGGCAAACGTGATCGTGCTTGGTGCCGAGATCAACTGGCACCGCCATCACGAGACGCAGCTCGCGAACGCGCCTACCGCGAACTGAGCGCGTCGCGCAGCGCATGCGCGGCACGTGCGCGGTGCGAGTTCTGGTTCTTCCACTCGTCGCCGATTTCGGCGACAGTTCGCTCTTCGCCGAGCGGCACGAAGATCGGGTCGTACCCAAAGCCTCCGGTTCCCCGCCGCTCGTGCGCGAGCATCCCTTCGAGCACACCTTGGACGACGAGCTCGCGACCGTCGGGTGTGATCGCGACGATCACGGTGACCATGCGTGTTCGGCGATCGCTCTCGTCGGTGAGCCGCGCGAGCAACGCGTCGGCCTGATCGAGGCCCGGCGCCCAGCGCGCCGAGTGCAAGCCCGGCGCGCCGTCAAGCGCGGCGCATTCGATGCCCGAGTCCTCGCCGATCACGAGCACGTCAGGCGCCTGGGCGCGCCCCCAGAGCGCCTTGATGCGGGCGTTTTCCTCGTACGTTTCACCAGTCTCGTCGGGTGCCTCGCCAACGATCGGGTCGATCTCCCATCCGGACAGGGCCAGGCGAAGCTCCCCAAGCTTGTTGGCGTTCTGGCTTGCGAGCAGCGCGCGCACTACGGAATTGGGATGTCGATCGCCTGCTGCTGCAGCTGGGCGAGCTCGCCGATCCCTGACTCAGCTAGGTCGAGCAGCTCGTTCAGGCGCGCCCGGTCGAACGGCACCTTCTCGGCGGTCGCCTGCACTTCGACGAGGCGACCGTCACCGGTCATCACGACGTTGAAGTCGACGTCGGCATTCGAGTCTTCGCTGTAGTCGAGGTCGAGCAGTGACGCGCCCTCGACCACCCCAACCGAGACGGCTGCAACCGAACCAGTGAGTGCCTTCGAGAGCCCGAACCGCTCGAGCGCACGGCTGGCGGCGACGTACGCGCCGGTGATCGCGGCGCAGCGCGTGCCTCCATCGGCCTGGAGCACGTCGCAGTCGAGGTAGACGGTGCGCTCGCCGAGCGCCTCGAAGTCGACGATGCCGCGAACGGCGCGGCCGATCAGACGCTGGATCTCGACGGTGCGGCCACCCTGCTTACCGCGGGCCGCCTCGCGATCAGTGCGCTCGCCGGTCGAGCCGGGAAGCAACGAGTACTCCGCGGTCAGCCAGCCGCGCCCCGAACGGTAGAGCCAGCGCGGCACTCCCTCAGACACCATGGCGGTGCAGAGCACGCGGGTCTTGCCCTGGCTCCAGAGCACCATTCCGTGCGGCTGCTCAAGGAATGTCGGGTCGGCGACGACCTCACGGAGCTGGTCGGGACGACGTCCATTTTCGCGGTTCATGCTGCGGCCCTTTCGAGTTCGGTGACCGCGACCTGTGCCACGTCACTGAGTGGTAGCTGGAGAAAACGTTCGCCGAGCGCCCGGAAGACGTCCGGGTCGCCGGTGGTGAGAAAGCGGTAGGTGCCTTCGCGGTTGCGCTCGTTCTCCCATCCCTTTCGGGCAAGCGTGTCGGCAACCTCGCGTGCGGTCTCCTCGGCCGAGAACACGAGGGTGACGTCGCGCCCGAAGACCCGTTGGAGCACTGGGCGGATCATCGGGTAGTGGGTGCAGCCGAGGATCACGGTGTCGCACCCCGCAGCCTTCAGCGGCGCGGCGTACTCCTGGACGGCTTCGACGGTCTGCTCGCCCGCCTCGATCAGCGGCACCAGCTTGGGGCACGGCACGGCGGTGAAGCGCACGCCTGCGTCGAGGGTGCGGACGAGCGTCTCGTACCGGCCCGCTGTGACAGTCGCCTGGGTTGCGAGCAGGCCGATGCGCCGATTGCGTGTGGCGCGAACGGCGGCCGAAGCCTCGGGCGTGATCACACCCACAACCGGCACGGGCAGCGTCGCCTGCAGTTCAGGGAGCGCCGCCGAGGTCGCTGCGTTGCACGCGACGACGATCAGCTTCACACCGCTCGTTGCCAGGTACCCACCGATCTCGTGTGCGAAACGACGGATCTCCTCCAGCGGGCGCGGCCCGTATGGCAGCCGAGCGTGATCGCCGAGGTAGACGAAGTCTTCGTTCGGCATCGTCACCAAGCACTCGTGGAGCACCGTGAGCCCGCCGACGCCGGAGTCGAACACACCGATAGGGCGTGGATCCATGGGCGCATCGTAGAGGGGCTATCGGCCTATCCTCCCCCTCATGACGTCGACTGTCCGGATCGGGACGTGCTCATGGGCGGATGAGACGCTCAGCAAGATCTGGTACCCGAAGGGACTCCCGGCGGGCGAACGCCTTGCTTGGTACGCCGAGCACTATTCGACGGTCGAGGTCGACTCGACGTTCTACCGCGTGCCCGATCGCGCGATGGTGCAGCGGTGGGCCGACCGCACGCCCGACGACTTCGTGATGCACGTGAAGGCGTTTGGCGTGATGACGCGGCACCCGGTGCGCATCGAGCAGGTGCCTCCCCATCTGCGCGAGGGGATGCCGGTCGACGAGCGCGGCCGAGTCGATCGCCCGCCGCCCGAGCTGCGCGCCGAGATCTTCGGCGAGTTCTGGCGGGCACTGGAGCCGCTGCGCGAGACCGGCAAGCTCGGCGGGATTCTCTTCCAGCTCCCGCCCTACCTTGAGTGGAAGCCCGCGGTGCTCGAGTACCTGGAGTGGGCGCAGTCGATGATGCGAGGCGACCGGATGCTCGTCGAGTTCCGCAACCGCACGTTCTTCGAGGAAGGCGTACGCGACGAGATGCTGCGTTTCCTTGAGGAGCGCGGGATGGGGTACGTCACGGTCGACGCGCCGCGACTCGACGCGAAGAACGTCCCGCTGACACTCGTCGCCGCAACGACCCCGCTCGCCTACGTTCGCTTCCACGGCCGCAACGCTGCGACCTGGAACGCCCGCGGCGACAGCGCCGCCAAGCGCTTCGACTACCTCTACTCCGAAGACGAGCTGCGCGAGTGGGTCGGGCCGCTGCGCGAGCTTGCCGCTCAGGCCAACGAGACCTACGCGTTCTTCAACAACAACAACCAGACCGACGGTGTCGCCCAGGCACCAGCCGGGGCGAACCTACTGCAGAAGCTGCTCGAAGACGACGGCGTTGCATTGGACTGAATGTTTAACCTGGCGCCGTGCACGTCCTCGCAATCGTCCACGGCCCGCAGGTGCGTCCTGAACTCTTCGAGGACGTCGTGCGCGAGCACGGCCACCAGTTGACCGAGTGGGATATCCGGGTCCAAGGCCGTCCTGAGCGGGGCCACGATGCCGTGATGGTGTTCGGCGGCGACCAGAACGTCGGCGAAGAAGACGAGCACCCGTGGCTCCACGACGAGTACGACCTGCTGCGCGAGTGGATCGACGAGGGCACCCCACTCTTCGGCGTCTGCCTTGGCGCCCAGACCTTGGCTCATGCGCTTGGTGCCCGCGTGGCGCCGCTTACCGACGTTCAGGCCGGGTTCGTCGAGGTGACGCTGACGGCGGAGGGTCGCCGCGACCCCGTGCTCGGCGCGCTGCCGCCCACGTTCAACGCCCTCGTCGGCAACGGCTACGGCTTTCAGATTCCCGAGGCGGCTGTCGAGCTTGCGACCTCACTCGCGACACCACAGGCGTTTCGTGTCGGTGAACGCGCATGGGCGGTGCAGTTCCACCCTGAGGTGCGGGCCGCGCAGGTGAAGCAGTGGTTCATCGACGACGAGATCTACGGCCGCTTGCCGCGCGCGCTCGATGAGGTGCACGCCGAGATCGATGCGGGCATCGAGGTGTGGCAAGAGCACGGCCGTGAGCTGTGTTCGGCGTTCCTCGCCGAAGCCGCGTCTTAGGTTTCGAGCGGCAGGTCGGTGGTGGCGTACTCGTGCCACGACCCGCGGTAGTTGCGCGCGTTGAACCCGAGCGCCTGCAGCGCCTGGGTCGCCATCTGCGACCGCGAGCCGCTGTGGCAGTAAGCAACGACCTCGGTGCCTTCGGGCAGCCCGAGCCGCTCACGAACCTCGACCTCGCCCATCGTCAGCATCTCTTGGACGTCGAAGTGGATCGCGCCGGGGATGTGGCCCTGACGAAGGCAGCAGTCGTTGCCGTGCGAGCCGTCGTATTCCCACAGCGCACGCACGTCGAGGACGACGAGTTCGTCGCGGCGCTCGGTGAGTTCGGTGAGGTCGATGTCGGTCATAGGCTGCGAACGAGTTCGATCTCTGCCGCGAATGCCGGATGGCGGGCGAGATCGTTGAGCCATTCTTCCACGCGATCCGGCAGGCGGAAGCCGTGCAGGTCGCGGGCGCGAATCACCCAGGGCGAGAACGCGATATCCGCGAAGACGCTCTGCCCAACTGGAAGCTCTTCGAGGCGCTGTTCAACCGAGTGCGCTTCGCCCTTTCGGAACGCGTACCAGTCACGTGCGAGCAGATCGTCAAAGCGATGCACGAGCAGCCGAGCTGTCGCACGATCACGCGCGTCCTCAGGAAGCAGTGGCCGATCGGGGTAGCGCTCGTCGAGGTACTCCATGATCACCGCCGACTCGGGCAGGACGTACCCACCGTCGTCGAGGACTGGCACGCGACCCGTGACGTTCAGGTCGTAGATCCAGGCGGGGCGCTCGCGCAGGTCGATCTCGATCGGCTCGTACCCGATCTCTTTGAACTGCAGCGCCATCCGCGCACGCGCGCAAAACGGACAGGCGGCTGCGTCGTAGAGCTTCACACTGTCGTTGTAGCTGTTTCGCTCACGGCTGGCGGAGCGCCGCAAGGAGATAGTGCGCCGAGAGGTTTTGGAACGGCGCCAGACGCGGCCCGAGTTCTGCCGCCGTAACCCCGTAGAAACGCTGCGCCGCCTTCTCGAGGACGAGGTCGCCGAGCGGCCAAGCGGTCGGCCGCGCGAGGTGGCGCGCGAGGAACCACTCGGCGCTCCACTTGCCCAGTCCCTTCTGGGCAATGATCGCTACCCGCACGTCGTCGTCGGGAAGCTCGCGCAGGCCCGCGAGGTCAAGCTCTGACTGCGCCAGTGCCACCGTGGCGGCGGCCTTTGCCCGCGAGAAGCCGACCGCGACGAGCTCTTCTGGCTCGATCACGGCCACAACTGCACGCGTTGGGAACGCCCAGACGCGACCCACGCACACGCCAAAGCGCTCGATGAAGCGGTTGCGGATCGCGCCAGCCGCGACCAGAGACACCTGCTGCGCCGTGATCACACCGACGAGCTGCTCCCACGGGTCGGGGATCACCGGCGGCCGAAAACCTGCAAGCTGCTCGACGACCTCCGCGAGCACCGGGTCGCCCTTTGCCCAGCGTTGAAACGCAGCGAGGTCGTGGTCGATGCCAAGCAATGTCTTGACGTGACGCTCGATCGCTGGATCGTGCGGCTCGACGTTAACGCCACCCGGCGCTCCAGCGATTCGTACGTCCTGGCCGTCAATCGCGCGGTAGAGCGCACCGTCCTCCCACAGCACAGCGCGGTCGGGGCCGAAGACGCGGAAGCGCTCGACCGATAGGTCGAAGTCGTACGGCGCCGGCAGGGCGACGAGGGTCATGCCGCGAGCGCGGCGACAACCTCGGTGAGCGTGTCGAACCGCTCGAACGGCACGCCCTCAGCTTCGAGGTGCCCGGCGAGCGCATCGCGCGCAAAGATTCGGTCGGCCGCGAGGGCGGCGCAGCGGTCGGAGTACCCGTCACCGATGTAGGCCATTGGCCGATCGGTGGGCAGGTTCCGCCGCTTGCAGAGCTCGCCGCAGACCTCGCACGGCTCAGGGTCACGCCACTCAATCAGCCAGCCGTCGCGGCGCGGGTTGATGCGGTTTGCCTTCACGTCGAGCGACACACCCTCGCGCCCAAGCAGCGGCTCGATCGTCTGGTGGAAGCCGCCCGAGAGAATCAGCGGGTTGTGCGTGGCGGCAAGCTCGTGGAACCCCTCCCGGACAACGACCGAGTCGAGCAGAAACGTGAGCGCCTCCTCGAACGGCACCCGGATCGTCGCGAGCTCCATCTCCATCACCTCGCGGTACGAGAGCGTCTTCCCGAGATCCTTCTCGGCCTGCGCGAAGATCTCGCGGTCACCGAACTCATCGAGAAGCATCCACAGCGAGTCGCGCATGGTGACGGTGCCGTCCCAGTCAAGAACGACGCGCATCGCGGCAACCTCCGTGGTAGAACGCCATACGTGGAGGCTAGCCGCGACCGTGTGATCGCCGAGGTTGGTAGCTGGGCGGGCATCACCACTGTCCCGCACGGCTCGGGCGGCGCCGAGTTTCATTTGGGCGGCCGCGAGATCGGCCACATCCACGATGACGGCCTCGCCGACCTGCCGTTCAAGCGGCCGGTGCACGACATGCTGATCGAGACGGGACGGGCGAGCGTGCATCGGGTCATTCCCGACTCAGGCTGGGTTGAGCGTCAGGTGACGACCGACGAGGACGCGGCCGAGGTGATCGAGCTCTTCCGCCTTTCGTACGAGCGGGCGAACGTCGCGAACGAGATTCGCGCCCAGCGCGCGGCCGAAGAAGCGAGCTAGCTCAGACCGAAACGGCGAGCGTCCCGAGGCTCGGGATCTCGACCTCGATCGCGTCGCCGGGCGAGAGCTGCACCGGCGCTGCCGGGATGCCGCCCGAGAAGAGCACGTCGCCGGGGCGCAACACGGCAGAGCGTGCGGCGTAAGCAACAACGTCGGCCCATGACGCGGTCATGTCCGTTAGTGACGTCGTCGCGACTTCGGTGTCGTTGACGCGCAGCGTGACGCTCCCGGTCATCCCTTCCCACTCGTCAGGCGTGCGCAGCACCGGGCCAAGCGCGATACCGCCGTCGAGGCTCTTGCCGGGGCCTCGTCCCGCAGCACGCTCGGCGCGCTCAACATCACGAGCAAAGAGCGCCGCAACCGCCGTGAAGCCGCCGATCGCACCTTCCGCCCCGATCACCGCAGCGATCCCCGCGGCCACGTCGGCCTCGCCAGGAGGTAGCGCGAGGGTCTGGCCCTGCCCGTAGATCGGTGCCGTCGGCCCGAACGAGAAGAACGGTTCGGCGCTCGCCGTGAAGAGGTCGAAGATCCGCACGCTCGGCGGCGCGATTACCGGCGGGCGAAAGTCGCAGTCGGCCAGCGGGTAGCGCGCGTGCTCGCGGGCACCACCGCCACCCGTGAAAAACGCCTGCAGCGTCTGGGCGGCAAGCTGCACAACCTCGTCGCCATCGATGCGCCCGGGCCAGCCGCGCTCGAGATCCATCTCGCGTGGGGTGAACATGCAGAGCTTCATGTGTCTGCCATTCTGTCTGGCTCGGTATGGACAACAACGTCGGCGATGTCGGGGCGCTCGCGTCGGATGCGCTCCTCGATCTCGGATGCTTCGCGGTGCGCCTGGCGCAACATCATCTCGCCGTCGAGCCCCAGGGTCAGCCAGGCGACGACATCACCGTCGCCCGACTCGATAAAGCGCAGGTCGCGCGGCGGCCGGCCGGTGACCTCCTCGACGATGCGGGCGACCTCCGGTGCGGCGAACTCAACGTCATGGCCTTCAACCGGTGGAGCGATCGGCTCGATGTGTGAGTGGACGATGTCGACTTCGGGGGCAGCAGCGCGAATGCCGCGCTCGAGCGAGTCGGCGACCTCGTGCGCATGGTCGAGCGTCAGGTCGGCCGGGAGCTTCACGTGCAGCGACAGCTCGCTGCGCCCGTCGATCTCGTAGAGCGCGACGTTATGTACTTCTCGGACGCGCGGAATGGCGAGCGCCGCTGCGTGGGCACGCTCCCACACGCTGGTCTCGGGCAGGGGCTCGACGTGCACGACCACATCGCTGCCAGGGAGCACGTTTTCGAGCGTGCGCTCAACGAGGTCGGCTGCGGCGTGGCCCTGCCCGACGGCGGCAATCGACGAGACACCGATCACGACGTCGGCGAACTGCCGGGCGCCCGACCGGCGCATCCGGAGCCGCTGCAATTGAACGCCGGGGCCGAGCGACGAGATCGCCGACCGTGCTGCGGCCTCAGCGTCGGCCGGCGACCGATCCATGAGGACGTCAACGTTGTGGCGAATCAGCTGCGTCGCGGCCCCGAGCACGAGCACTGCAACGAAGAGTGCGGCGTACGAGTCTCCCGACGGATGACCTTGGCTTGAAAGGACGAGGCCGGCGAGTACGGCGAGGGTGCCCGCGAAGTCGCTCGCAAAGTGCAGCGCGTTCGAGGCGAGCGCGTCACTCTTGTACCGCCTCGCTGTTCGCCACGAGACGATCGCTCTGCTGCTGTCGACGAGCAGCACGACCCCGACGACGCTGAACACCGCCCAGCCCACATGCACCGGGTGATGAACACCCGAGAGGCGGTCGATCGCCTGCACAGCGATGTAGATGCTGGCGGCGCCGAGGAACGCTGCCTCGGCGAGCGCGGCGAGATTCTCGGCTCTCCCGTGGCCGTATTGGTGCTGGCCATCGGCGGGGCGGTCGGCGACACCGAGAGCGAGAAACGTGAGCAGCGCGGCAACGAGATCGGTGCCGGAGTGGATCGCTTCGGAGATCAGGCCAAGGCTGTGCGACGTGATTCCGACAACCAGCTTCATCAGGACGAGCGCCATTGCGGCGACGACCGAAAGGAGGGCAGCCCTCCGCTGTGGGCTCATCCGCTTCCCGCGCATACCCACATCTTCGCAGTGACTGTTAGTCGCCGCCGGGATCGGGCGTTCCGGCAGCCGCCTCAGCACCCGCGACGAGGTCGACCGAGCGCCGCAACTGCGTCTCGTGCACCCACCGGAATGCGACCAGCCACATCACCCCCGCGACGACGGCGAGGGTGAGAAATGCCGGGTGCAGGGCGTCTGCGAGCGTCCCCCGTAGCCCGACCGGGAGCTTGTGCACACCGAGTTCGCCACGCAGTTGCAGGTTCGCGGGCAGGCCGTGGTTGACGATCAGCCCCATCACCGTCACGCCGATCGTTGCGCCCATCTGCCGACAGAACTGCGAGAAGGCCGTGGCTGTCCCGATCCGTTCGTAGGCGACGGTGTTCTGCACGCTCAGGACGAACAGCTGCATGATCGAGCCGATCCCAATGCCAGCGAGCACCATCGCGCGTGCTGCCTCGGCGTTCGTCGTATGGACATTCATGCGCCACAGGAGCAATGCTCCAGCTGTCAGCACGAGCGGCCCGAGGATTACGTTCCAGCGGTAGTGGCCAGTTCGTGACACGAGCTGACCGGTGAGGAACGAGGTGATCACGGCGCCGAGCATCAGCGGTGTGAGCACGACGCCCGACGAGGTAGCCGAAGTGCCGATCACGCCTTGCACGAAGAGCGGCAC